>JBIKVO010000040.1:0-13109 GCA_044356795.1 Caulobacterales bacterium | reverse complement strand
TCGCTTTCGTGAAGCCGATGTCACGGGGGCGCTCGCGCTTGTAGACAAACTCGGTCGTGTCCTGGATCAGCAAAATCGGGCCATCGGATCGCGCGAAGCGGTCGCGCGTGGCGCCAAAGTGGCCGCTGAGATTCTCGCCTTCCTCAGCGCGATCATTGGCGAGAAACCGATAGGCTGCTTTCGTGCGGGCTCAGTCCGGACAGGCATAGGGAATGCTTTCGCCCATGCGATCACCGACGTGCCGGATCAGCTCCCTAAATCGGTGACCAAGCCGCGCATCCTTGACAGCGCTCTCATCGATTTCGGCGTCGGTCCAGGGCGTCGATTGCGCCGCATCTCCATCTATGTTCGCCACTGGCGGAACAGGGTTTGCCTTTCGCGCAGCCAAAACACACCTCGAAGAACCAAATCAGGTGCGCAACAAGCAATCACAACAGAGTCACCGGCCTCAAGCTTTTTTGACACGGTCGCCAGATCGATTCGGATGCGAAATGCGGGCAATTGAAAGTCGCGGCGGACGCGCACGCAACGGCGTGTCCGAGCGCGCCATCTGCACCCGCAAGGCGCCGCTCCTGTGGATCCGGCGCTTCGCAACCCTCGATGAGGTCCGCCAGGCGCTGGCGGCCCGCGCAGCACAGGACAGCACTTCCTGCATTCGCCAACGCCGCCGCGACAGAACCCCGGATCACATCCGGGCGGACCAGAAGGCGCTTGCAACCGAAGCCGGCACAGGTCCGAAAATGGCGGCATGACCAGCGCACCATCTTGTCTCATAACCGTAGTGCAGTACAGCCAGCCTAGAGACATGCAGGCGGGCATTCAACGCCGTGCCGATGCGCTCTTCACGGGCTTTGTGAGCCTTCTTTTGCGGTGTTGCCCAATGATCTTGGCGGCTTGTCGGCAAATCTTTCCACCAAACCGAATAAGAACGGGTTGAGGGCAATCGAGATAAGTGCAGCCGCCAAAATGAGATTGTAGCTCGTATCGCTCAGCACGCCAAGCTGGCGGCCAAGCCCGGCAAGGACAAACGAAAATTCCCCAATCTGCGCCAAAGCCACAGCAATCATGAGGCCGGCTGGGAGCGGCAACTTGAACAGGGTTGTGATCGCCAATGCAGCCAGTCCTTTGCCAAGAATGACAATGCCAACCACTGCAGCGATCTGGAGCGGCTGCTCGATCAAAACGCCCGGATTGAACAACATCCCGACCGAGACGAAGAACAGCACCGCAAATGTATCCCGCAACGGCTGGCTATCTTCCGCGATTTTGTGGGTGAAAGCCGAACCATTCAGCATCACGCCGGCCAGAAAGGCGCCCAAGGCAAAGGAGGCGTCAAACAAGGTATAGGCCGCATAGGCGACGCCGAGCGCCAAGGCCAGTGTTCCAAGTCCCATCAGTTCGCGCGACTTGGTGTGAGCGACCTGCACAATCAGCCAGGGAAAAACCCGAGCGCCAACAACGAGCATCAACGCCACGAAAGCCGCAATCTTCAGCAGCGTTTCAAGAAGGCGCGCGCCTGCCGCCTCGCTCATGCCGCCGCCTTGGCCGATTGCGACGAGCGTCGGCAATAGTACGATCGCCAGCACGATTGCGACATCTTCCACGACGAGCCAACCGACGCAGATACGCCCGTTGTCAGTCTTGATGAGCTTGTGCTCCTCAAGTGCGCGCAGAAGCACAACGGTCGAGGCCACCGACAGCGAAATCCCGAGCACCAGGCTCTCTGCGGCACTGAGGCCGACCAGTTGCCCGAAGCCAAAGCCAAGCGCGGTCGCGCCCCCCATCTGGACAAGCGCGCCCGGAAGCGCAACGCCCCGGACGCTCCATAGATCTTGAAGCGAAAACTTCAGCCCAACGCCGAACATCAAGAGAATGACGCCGATCTCCGCCAATTGCATCGCAAGGTCGGAATCTCCGACAAAGCCGGGCGTATAAGGGCCGACTGCAACACCCGCCAGCAGATAGCCAACGATTGGCGACAGCCTCACTCGATTGGCAATGAAGCCAAACAAGAATGCCAACACCAGGCCAAGCACAATGGTCGAGATGAGCGTGTACTTTTCCATAGTCCGTCTTGAACACCTTCATCGATGCGATCGCCCGGTTTGATCGCTGGGACGTCAGCTAAGGAATCTCTGAACAAGTCTGAGGATTCCCGATTGCTGCGAAGCAGTCCATGGTGATGAGGGTTTAACGGGATGCAGACCGATGCGGCAAACGACTTTCGCGACTATGGGGTTTGATCGTTACGCCAAGACGACGCGCAAGGCAGCGTTTTTGGCGGAGATGGACAAGATCGTTCCATGGAAGCGTTTGTGCGGGGTGATCGAGCCCTTCTATCCGAAAGCTGGGGCCGGACGGCCTCCGATCGGCCTTGAGCGGATGCTGCGGATCTATTTTCTCCAGCACTGGTTCAACCTCTCCGATCCGGCCGTCGAGGATGCGCTGTACGACTCTTCCGCCATGCGTTCTTTTGCCGGGATTGATCTCGGGCGAGAGCCCGCGCCCGACGAGACGACCCTTTGCCGCTTTCGTCATCTGCTTGAGAAACACGCCCTGGGCGAAAAGATTTTCACCGAACTCAATGCCTATCTCGCCGACAAGGGCGTGAAGGTCACGACAGGAACCATCGTCGACGCCACCATCATCGCAGCACCCTCCTCAACGAAGAACGCCAAGAAGCAGCGTGATCCCGAGATGCATCAGACCAAGAAGGGCAATGAGTGGCATTTCGGAATGAAGGCCCACGTGGGCGTGGACAGCAAGACAAAGGTTATCCACTCGCTTCGCACAACGCCCGCGAACGTCGCCGACAGCGCCGTGCTGGGTGATCTTTTGCACGGCGCCGAAACAAGGGTATGGGGCGATCAAGCCTATCGGGGTCAAAAGGCGGTCATCAAAGCGAAAGCGCCACGGGCCCAGGATCATACCCACCGGAGATATCGCCACAGGGGCGTGGTCAACGAGGAAGAGCGTGCGAAAAACCGGACCAAGTCCAAAGTCCGGGCGAAGGGGGAGCACCCGTTCTTGATCATCAAGCGTGTGTTTGGTTTCACCAAGGTCCGCTATCGCGGGCTGAAGAAGAATACGAACAGACTGTTTGTCGCCTGCGGGCTCTGCAATCTTTTCCTCTCTCGTCGCCGACTTGCGGCGGCTTGATCAGGGGCGGAGTCTGCCCAAAAACGCGGTTTCCCCCTCGAATTAGGGGAAAATCGGATGAAAAAACGACCCCATCAGCCAAGAATGCAAGAAAAGACCAATTATGGCGCGGATTTTGTGCCTAAATCAGAGCTTCCCTAGCGGGGCGAGAAACCGTCATTCGGGCGGGCGCTGCGGATGCGCGTGGGTTCACTGGCGGGAAACAGGCGCACCGCCACATTGTCTGCCTGTGTCACCGTCTGCACCAATGAGCCCAGTGTGCTCAATACGCGATAAGCCGACATGCGCACCTCCGTGCGGTTGCTCTCGCGTTTAATCTGCGCTTGATATAGTGTCGATTGGCTGTCCAGAAGATCAAAGACGCTACGCGATCCGGTGCGGAATTGCTCTTGATAGAGGGTCACAAGGCGTTCAGCAGCGGCGACTTCGGCCTCGATCGAAGCGGTTTTCCCTTTGGCAGCATTCAGCGCAGTGTAATCATTGCGCACCGCCTGTTCGGCATCGCGCTCAGCGCGTTCGACTTGGAATCGCGCTTGCCGGATGCGCGCCGTCAGACGATTCACGCCGGCCTGGCGCGCACCGCCATCAAGCAGCGGCATGCGCATATTGATCATCGCGCGCGCTTCTTCGCTGCGTCCTGTTTCGCCGCCCACATTGTTGCGCCGCGCGCCTTCCAGTTCGATATCAAACCGCGGCAGGGCGCCGGACTGCTGCGCTGCGCGCTGTTGATGCAGCGAGTCTACCAATAGACGCGCCTGCATCACTTGTGGATTGCGTGTGGGAGTTAAGCGCACCGCTTCGTCCACATTGTCCGGGATCAGCGCTTCAAGGCCTTTCGGCGGCGCCATAACGCCCGGCGCGCGATCCAAGAGGCGGCGATAATCTTCGCGAGCCTGATCCATCGCGCTGCGGCGATCAGCCAGCTCTGACTTGGCGGCATTCAGGCGCGCGTCGATGCGGCTCACATCGGCGCCAGTCACCATGCCAAACTCGCGTTGGGTTTGCACCGTGCGCAGAATGACTTCGTGCGCGGCCAGGTTCTGCTCGGCCAATGCAACAATGGCTTGGCGCTCGGCGAGTTGATGGAACGTCGCGGCAATGCGTAAGGCGACCTGATCAATCTGGCCGCGGTAGCTCCATTCCGCGCTCTGAGCGACGCTGGCGGCGCTGCGCAGGGAGTCGTTGGCGGCGCCAAAGTCGAACAGATTTTGCCGCAGTGATACCGTAAATTCGGATCGGGTATTGAGGCCGGCTTGTTCGCTATCATCCTGCGTGGTGCGGCGTTCGCGGCCTTGCCCGGCTGAAAGCGATACACTCGGCAACATCGCCGCGCGGCTTTCATCAACGCCAAACAAGGCTTCATCGCGCTGCGCTTCGGCGATTTGGATTTCCGGATTTTTTTCCAGGGCGCTTAAGATCGCATATGACAAGGTTTCCGGCTCATTGGGGTCAATCGCCCGAACCGCGATACGGCTTGCGGGTTTTTCAGCGATTGGCGGCGGAGCTGGCGCCATCAAGCCCAGACCGGGGCGGCCGTGAGGCGTCTCAGACGCGTGCGCCACCATAGACTGCGGGCGCGCGATTGTGGTCTCTGGGGGCTTTGATGTGTCAGCCGGCGGCGCTTCGATTTCTTCAACGGCGACTGGTTCCGCGCTTGGTCCAGCGGGGCCCGAGGCAACAGTGACAATCTCTGGATTGTTGATTGGTGCAGGCGGTGAGGGAGATGGTTGTGTTGTGGTTGCTGCAGGAGCGATCACCGTTTCGATCTTTGGTTCTGCAGCCTGCGTGATGTTGGATGGCGGGGACGACGGGGCGCTAACGACGTCCTGCGTGCGATTGAAACCGCCATCGTCCATATCACTGGTTTTCAGCCGCAGGCTCATGGCGGCCCAGGATTGTGGGACCGGCCCAGCTGCCTGTTGTTGGGTCGCGGGATTGGGAATAGCGCTAGGCGTTGTTTCCGTGATTGGTTGCAGCGTGGAATTCTGCGGGCCGGTGTTTTGTGCGGGGGTGGCGGCCTCGGCTGTTATCGGCTCTGCGGTTGCGCGCAGGGCGTCGAGTACGGACGCCGATAGCGGTTGCTCTGTAATTGGATCATTGGCTCTTGTCGTGGGCGGCTCTGTTGATTTCTCCGGCGGCGGCGAAACAAGGCGCTCTTTGAGCGTAGCATTTTGTTCGTTCAGCGCACGCAAAATGTCTAATGTTGATTCACGATTACTGCTGTTTAATAACCTATCGGCTTGCTCGGTTTTCGCCTCAGGCATGCGCTCCATCCTGAGTTCCTGCGCGATTGCCGGCGGCAATAAGCCCTGCGCGCCAATGATCAGTGCGCCAATCGACAATAAAGATCGCTGTATACGCCAATTTCCATGCGCGCGGAGAAAGCCCCTCGCGTCGAACTCTTCGCACCAAAGTGCTGAGGGAAGTTTGACCAACATAGTGCGCCGTCTTTGCACGGGAGAGGCTTATATTCAGTAAATATCGCAAAACAATCTTAATTACCTGTTTTTTGACGATTGCAAAGTATCCGTTCTGCAGTGCCGAGGTAAACCATGTCTCAAAATACTGCTTCTGATGCTCCTCCGCTGGTTGTCGTCGAAATCGGCCCGGAAAATACGGTCAAGTTGAATGTGGCATCCAGCGATTTTCGCGTGGAGATTGTCGACATCGACATGATTCTCATTTTTGAGGATGGCAGCCGCGTTGTGGTCCCCGGGCTCGCCATGAAGGCGCTGTCGCCAGCGTCGCCGATCGTGGAATTCACCGATCGAACAATTCTCGCCAGTGATCTTCTCAATATGCTCGGCGAGGTAAAAGACATTGGAGATAACACGCGCATCAATCTCAGCAGTGCACCAGAAGAAACGCCGCCGCCAGGGCGTGACGATAGCAAGAGCGATGACCTGCTCGCCGCCGACATTGCGCTTGCGGAAGCAGAGCGTGAAGCCCGCGAGGAAGCGGAGGAACAACAGCAGGCGCAGATGGCATCGCTGGCCGCGCCGGCTCAACCACCGCCGCCGCCGCCACAGTCCAGCAGTGCAGCCGCGCCGGGTGCGCCGCAGCAGATGGCCTCGGTCCTTGGCCCTGTTGCGCCGGACTCTTTGTTGTTTTCGATTTCGGAGAATTCTGCGCGCGGCTCACTTGTCGGCTCGTTGCGCAATGCTGCGCCGAATGCCCCGGCGGGCACTGTATTCCGCCTGATTGATAACGCCGACGGCCGCTTTGCGATCGATGCCGCAACCGGTGAGATCACGTTTGTTGGCGGCACGTTGGACTTTGAAGTCGATCGCGCGTTCACGTTGTTGGTTGAAGCCGTAAATGGCGGCATTTTTCAGCGCGTGACAGTGGCGGTCAATCTGCGTGACGTGAATGAGGCGCCGACTGCACTAGAGACGGTGTGGGTGCGGCCTGTGATGGAGAATTCGCAGGGCGGCGTTGGCGCAGCGCTTGTGCGGGCGGTAGATCCGGATCTGCGCGACACCCTGACCTATAGTTTGGTCGACAATGCCGGTGGTCGGTTTGAGATCGATAGCCGTAGCGGCTTAGTGCGCACTGCGGCTGGCGCAAACTTTGATTACGAAACGGCAACATCGCACAGCGTTGTTGTCCGCGTGACTGACGGCGCCGGCCACACCTTTGACACCACGCTGACCATCAGCGTGGCGGACACGAATGAAGCGCCGAATATCCCAGTACTGGTTGACGGCGGAACGGTCGCTGAAAACGCCGCCGCTGGTCAATTGGTGGCGCGGTTCAGCGCCGGCGACGTCGATGTTGGCGATAGCGTGGTGTTTTCGCTTGCCGATAATGCCGGCGGCCGCTTCGTCATTGACGCGGCGACAGGTGAAGTGCGTGTGGCGGCCGACGCCAACATCAATTTCGAAGAACTCTCGCTACACCGGATCATTGTGCGGGCAACCGACTCGGGCGGATTATCCTCTGAAACGACTGCGCTGATTACCGTTTTGGATGTGGCGGAGCGGCCAGAAAATCTGCGCCTTATTGATGGCGGCGCCGTGCGCGAAGACGCGCCGCGCGGGACCTTCGTGGGCGTTGTGCGCGCCGATGATCAAGATTTCGGCGATCGCTTGGTGTACAGCTTGTTGGATAATGCTGGCGGCCGGTTTGTGATCGATAGTGCAACGGGGATGATCCGTGTCACAGATCCACCGCGATTGGACGCCGATCAGAACGATACGTACTCAATCATTGTGCGCGCGACCGACAGAACCGGGCTATCGGTTGATCAAACGATTGTGATCAATGTGGTGGAGGTAAACGAAGCGCCCGTTGATTTGCGCATGGTGTCGGGCGGTACGGTGGCTGAAACAGCGACGGCAGGCTTTGTTGTCGCGCGCATGGCAGCGCAGGATCCTGATGCCGGCGATGTTTTGACCTATTCGATCGCTGACGATCTTGGCGGTCTTTTCGCCATCGACCCAAGCAGTGGTGAAATTCGCTTAGCGCCTGGCGCAGTATTGGATTTTGAGGCGCAATCCGTTTTTGATTTGCAAGTCATCGTCACGGATCGTGATGGCCTGGCCAGCACCGCGCGCGTGCGGATCAATGTGACAAATGTCAATGAGGGGCCGGGGCCAGCCGGCTTCAGCTGGGGCGGGGATGTCAATGAGAATTCCGGCCCGGGCATTGCTGTTGGGCAAGTGCGCGCTGTTGATCCCGATGTTGGCGATCGATTGACATACACATTATTGAATGATGCGGGCGGCCGTTTTGTTATTGACGCGAATACCGGTGTTGTGCGCGTTGCCGCCGGTGCAACGCTCGATTTTGAATCTCAGGCCGCGCATCAGATTGTCGTGCGCGCCACCGATCAGGCGGGGCTTGCGAGCGAGCAGAGCCTGACCATCGATGTGCGCGACATCAATGAAGCGCCTTCGGCGCCGTTGGTGGTGTCGGGTGGTGTGGTAAGCGAGAGCGCCGCAGATGGCGATTTGGTCGCGATAGTGCGCGCGCTTGATCAAGACATTGCCGACTCGCTCACCTATGTGCTGGTCGACAGCGCTGGCGGTCGGTTTGTGATCGATTCCACTACCGGTGTGATTACCCTAGCGCCCAATGCCGGACTGGATCATGAAGTCGCGCCGCAACACATCGTGCGCGTGCGCGCAGTCGATGCGAATGGGTTGTTTGCAGAAACCAGCTTCAATGTGACCGTGCAGGATGCAGCTGAGGCGCCGTCGCGCATCCTGATGATATCGGGTGGCGTTCTAGATCTCCATCTTGGCCAGACAGTCGCTGCTATTTTCCGCGCAGTAGACCCGGATGCCAATGAGCAGATCACCTACAGCCTGACCAACAATTCGGACGGTCGGTTTGCCATTGATCCCGCCACTGGGGCTTTGACGGTTGCTAATCCCAGCTTGTTTGTCAACACGCCGGTGACGAGCTATGCGGTGACGGTGCTCGCGACAGACTCAACAGGTTTGACCCGTGAGGAGTCGTTTGCGATTCGAGTCACCAATGTAAACGATCCACCCTATGATCTGCGTCTGATCAGCGGTGGATTTGTCAGCGAGGGTGAACGAAGCGGTGTGGTTGTGGGGGTGGTGCGCGCCCTTGATCCCGATCTTGGCGACACTTTGACTTACAGCCTGATTGACGATGCACAGGGCCGCTTTGCGATAGACGGCGGAACAGGGGAAATTCGCCTCACGCCAAATGCGCCATTAGACTTTGAAACGCAGGCGAGCCATCAACTGCGCGTGCGCGCCACTGACGCGGGCGGTTTGTCCACCGAGAGTGTCATCACGATCAATGTGGGCGACGTGAATGAGCAACCGGTTATTCACTCTGGAGTCAATGTTAATTTTCTAGAAAACAATTCTGGTGCGGCGCTTGTATTGGATGCGCGGGATCCCGATGTTGGCGCAGTCCTGACATACACCCTGGGGGGTGATGATGCAGCGCTATTTACGCTGGACGCGCAGGGGGTTTTGCGTTTCGTTGCGCCGCCGAACTTTGAGCAGCCGCAGGACGCAGACGCCGACAATATCTACAGCGTTTCCATTGCCGTCAGCGATGGCGTGTTCACAACGACACGTACATTTGCGATCAGTGTCACGAATGTGAATGAGGCGCCCGTTATCACCTCGGCAACGGGGGAGACGATTGTCGAGAACAGCCCCACGGGTACAGTTGTTGGGCGTGTTACGGCGACCGATCAGGATGCCGGCGACACAATCCGCTACTCACTGATTGACACGATCGGGGGGCTCTTCCGCATTGACCCAGTGAGCGGCGTCATCTCGATTGAGCAAGATGCGATTGTCGATTATGAAGCTGCATCAAGTCATATTTTGAATGTACGCGCGACGGACTCGCAAGGGTGGGGCGCGGATGCAGTCGTCACTGTGCGTGTTCTGGACGGCAACGAGTTCCCGGTCATCACATCGGTGTCGTCTGTTGGCGTTCTGGAGAACAGTGTTGGCGCCGTTTACACCGTGAATGCCACCGATGATCCGCTGCAAACCTTGACCTATGGATTGGAGGGGGCGGATTCCGTTCACTTCACCATCAATCCGACAACCGGTGCGGTATCGTTCAGGACAGCGCCAGATTTTGAAGTTCGCGCCGACTTGAGCGGCGACAATGTGTACAATGTGGTGGTGACGGCGTCGGATGGTGCGCTGACAGCGCGTCGCGGTGTAGCGATCCAGGTCAATAATGTGAATGAGGCGCCGGGGCTGCCGACACTTGAGAGTGGTGGATCGGTCAGCGAAAGCGCAGCGGCGGGCGCCAATGTTGGCACTGTGGGCGCGGCTGATCCCGATGCGGGCGACAGCGTGACCTACACGCTGGTCAATGATGCGGACGGCCGTTTCACGATTGATTCGTCCACCGGTGTGATCCGTGTTAGCGCCAATGGGGGGCTTGATGCCGAAGTGGCGACGAGCCACGTCGTGCGTATTCGGGCGAGTGACTCGTCAGGTTTGTCGCGCGAGGGCGACATCACCATCAATGTCTTGAACGTGAATGAAGCGCCATTTGCGGCGCAATGGAATTCCGGCGGATCCACACCGGAGAACGCGGCGGCGGGTCAGATTGTTGGTGTTGTTCGCGCGGTGGATCCCGACGGCGGCGACCAGGTGCAGTACAGCCTCGACGATAATGCCGATGGCCGTTTCGCGATCGATCCTGTCACCGGTGTCGTCACAGTCGCTGCTGGCGCTGTGATCAATTTCGAGGCCCAGACCCAGCATTCCATTCGGATTGTTGCGACGGATAGTGGAGGTCTGCAAAGCGTTTCAACGCTGGTGGTCAATGTCACCAATGTCAATGAGGCGCCGACACTGACGTCTGCGGTTGTAGCAACAACGCAGGAGAACGTGGCCGGTACCGTGTACACCGCTGTTGCCACAGACCCTGACCTTGGGGCCGCATTGACATATTCGATCAGCGGTGCGGATGCGGCTTTCTTTGAGATTGATCCAGAAAGCGGCGCTGTCCGCTTCCGCACGCCGGCCAATTTTGAATCGCCGCAGGACGCGGGCGGCGACAATGTCTATGATATCGTGGTCACCGCCAGCGATGGCGCGCTGACGGATTCAAAGGCGGTGGCGATCAGCGTAACCAACGCCAATGAGGCCCCCAATCAGGCGGCGTGGCAAAGCGGCGGCGGAGTGCAGGAAAACGCCGTTGCTGCAACCAGTGTCGGTATTGTCGCCGCCACCGATCCAGACGGCGCCGACGCCTTGACCTATACCCTTGTGGATGACGCCAACGGCCGGTTTGTGATCAATGCCGCCACAGGCGAAATCCGCGTGGCGCCGGGTGCATCACTGAACTTCGAAGAATCGACAGCCCATGTTGTGCGTGTGCAGACAACGGATGCAGGCGGTCTCTTTTCGCAGGTCGATCTTACGATTTCGGTCAGTGATGTGAACGAAGCGCCGACGATTTTGTCGGGCCAGTCGGTGTCGTTCAACGAGTATGACGGTGGCGTTGCGTATCAAGGTGTCGCGGTTGATCCCGATTTTGGCGGCACAGTGACCTATGCGTTGGCTGGCGCCGATGCGGCGTGGTTTACGATCAATGCAACCACCGGCGCAGTGAGTTTCCTGGCGCCGCCGCGGTTTGATCAACCGCGCGACAGCAATGGCGACAATGTCTATGATCTGCGCCTGATTGCTTCGGACGGTATGCTGTCCAACAGTCTCGATTTCCAAGTGACCGTGGCCAACGTGAATGAAGCGCCGACTGTGACATCTTCTGCGGCCGTTTCGGTTGCAGAGGGCGCGATTGGCGCTGTGTACACGGTCACGGGTACGGATCCCGATCCGGGCACACAGCTCATTTACAGCATCAGCGGCGGTGATTCTGCGCGCTTCGACATTGATCCACAGACAGGGGCGATCACATTCCGGGCGCCGCCGAACTTCGAAGCCCCCACTGATGGCGGCACAGACAACGCGTACGATATTGTTGTCACTGCAAGCGATGGCATTCTGACCGACAGCAAGTCGGTGCGTATTACCGTAACCAATGTGAATGAGGCGCCAAGCCAGGCGGTTTGGCATGTCGGCGGCTCTGTTGGTGAGTTTGCAGCGCAGGGCGCCGTTGTCGGTACAGTGCGCGCGATTGATCAAGATGCGGGCGATACGGTCAGCTATTCGCTGGTCAGCAGTGCGTCTGGTCGTTTCGCGATCAATCCGACAACGGGCGAAGTCACCGTTGCAATGGCGTCTGCATTGGATTTCGAAACCGCTGCGCAACATACGATTGTTGTGCGTGCGACAGACGCGCAGGGGCTGTCACAAGATACCAATATGGTGGTCTCGGTGATCAACCAGAACGAGGCGCCAGTGTTGACGTCTGGCACATCGGCGGTCGTCGTGGAAAATGTGACGGGCCAAGTGTATCGCGCAGAGGCAATAGACCTCGATCCCGGCACTGTTTTGACCTATTCGATCAGCGGCGCTGACGCCGTGCGGTTTTCAATTGACGCCGCTTCGGGTGTTTTGACTTTCAAATCTCCGCCCGACTTTGAGTTGCCGACCGATAGCAACGCCGACAATATCTATGATCTTGTTGTTGAGGTCAGTGACGGCGAATTGACCGATTCTAGTGCACTCTCGATTGAGGTTATGAATGTCAACGAAGCGCCGACAGTAACGAATAATGACGCCTTCACATTTGCCGAAAACGCAACGGGCGTCGTATTCACCGCGACTTCAAGTGATCCCGATTTTGGTTCGTCAGTTTTTTACACCTTGACGGGCGCGGATGCAGGTCGATTTGACATCAATCCAATGACGGGCGCCGTGACGATGCGCGCTACGCCCGACTTTGAAACCCCGCTCGACGGAAACGGCGACAATGTCTTCAACATAAATGTTGTTGCGAATGACGGCAATTTGACGGGATCGAAGGCCGTGACCGTCACGATCACCAATGTCAATGAGGCGCCAGGCGCTGTGGCGTGGATTTCGGGCGGGTCGATCCTGGAGACGTCGACTGCCGGCACAGTTGTTGGGCGCGTTCTTTCGCAAGATCCTGACGCCAACGACGTTGTCACCTACAGTTTGCCCCTCTCCGCAAGCGGACGGTTCTCGATTGATCCCACGACCGGTGTCGTCTCGCTGGCCTTGGATGGCCAACTCGATGCGGACACAACAACATCGCACATGATTCGCGTCCGTGCTGTTGATCAGTCTGGTATGTCCCGCGAGACCGACCTGACGGTTGAGGTCCTCAATGCAAATGAGGCGCCAAACATCACATCCGGCGATGCGGCAAGTTTTGTGGAAAACGCTGTAGGGCAGGTGTATCGGGCA
This sequence comes from Caulobacterales bacterium, assembly GCA_044356795.1. Taxonomy (GTDB): domain Bacteria; phylum Pseudomonadota; class Alphaproteobacteria; order Caulobacterales; family Aquidulcibacteraceae; genus JBIKVO01. Next base: position 156 of record JBIKVO010000040.1, on the reverse strand, counting down.
ACCGCTGTCGATCCTGATGCAGGGGCCGTGATCTCGTTCTCACTCGCAGGAGCGGATGCAGACTTCTTCGACATTGATCCGGAAAGCGGATCGGTGACGTTCAAGTCGCCGCCGAATTTTGAGGCCCGCTCTGACCAAAATGGCGACAACCACTAT
>JBIKVO010000349.1:0-3733 GCA_044356795.1 Caulobacterales bacterium | reverse complement strand
TCACCAACCTCGCGTTTGCACCGACCGGCGAGGCGGTGGTGGTGGGTGCTATCGAAAACGAAGTCCCGCCATTTCCTGGGCGGGTGGTGATCATGACGTTGCAGGGGCGATAAGCGGGTGCGGGAAGAGAAAGCGGACTGCCCCTTTCATCGCCAGTCGACACCGGCTATGCATGCAGCGTTCGGGGCGTAGCTCAGCCTGGTAGAGCACCTGCTTTGGGAGCAGGGGGTCGCGAGTTCGAATCCCGCCGCCCCGACCATGCGGCCCAAGGGTTTGTGAAAATCAGCGGAACTTCCGAAAGGGGCCGTACCCCGCCAGGCCCCCACTTGAGCGTTGGATGTGGTTGGCTTGGGTCGGTCACCGCCCGCTTTGGTCCGGGCGTGTGATCCGGTCATCCGTCAATGGCCATTGATCTTGGGCAGGCCGGTTCATTCTGCGTGGCCAATCAAAGTGCGCCGCTGAAGTGCGGTCGTGTTGCCACTCGACCCTCCGGCCCATTCCACCGCGGTCGCTATGGCCTGCCATTAAAGATGATGGCGGCGCCGGCGGCGGCGCTGGCGCCCTTTCAGACCGAGTGGATAACGGTCGGCGGCCCGGAAAGCGCACAAAAGTTTGGATTTCAAACCAACCCCAAGGCGACTTTGTAGGGTCGGCTTGGGGTTGCTTTAGGTGAGCGTCCTGCGGGCGGTGGCGGAGGACGGTGAAGTGCCGCGATCACGTCGCAGAGCGCAGCGGTAGAAGCCTGAGGCGCTGCCGGTCAATATCAATCGTGAGCAGGGCGCCTTCTTGCAATTCGGCGGCGCATCGTCGAAGGCCGGCAACAACCGGCCCCAACAAGAACGCTAGCGTCATGTCGGCCACCCTGATCTGCACGACGCTTGGTTTCGCGCCGTTCGTGGCGGCCAAAATGGCGCTGAAATCGAGGTCGTGGGTGACAACCACCATGTCATGCGTCCGCGCGTAAGAGACAATATCGATGTCGTCGGCAGGCGCGGGGCCGACCGCACTCCAGTGCGCAGCCTCAAAACCCTCTGCCGCCAACATCGCCACAAAGCGCGGCGATAGGTTCATATCCAAAAGAAGCTTCATCCCGCATCGGTCAAGGCGAGGGTTTGACCTTCCGCCAGCCAAGCCGCGTACTGCAAGGCTTGGAGGATGTCCTCACGTTCGAGGTAGGGATAGTCCGCAAGCACCTCGTCAATCGTGCGCCCGGCCCCGATTTGGTTGACCAGCATCGCAGCCGTTACTCGAAGCCCGCGGATGCAGGCCTTGCCGCCCATTTGGCCCGGGCTTTGTGTGATGCGATCAAAGGTGTTCATGGCCTTAGAATAGCGTTTGCTGGTCGGAGGCGCTACTCTTGGGGGCTCGGGCTCTCCTCTGTTGCAGCAGCTGAGGAAGAAAGGCCGCCTCCTGATCCTGAGCCTCTTCTCTTAGCCAGCCCGCCAGCGCCGCCCGATGCGCCGTGGGCGGAGGATGCGGCGCCGGACTCGTTTATCGACCCCGCCTCGCCGCTGCCGCCGGGCCCGCGCGCGGACGCAGTGGCGCAGGCCGAGATCACCGACCGCGACATCGTGATCCGCTTGGGCGATCGGGTGTGGCGGGCGCGGGGCCTGGCGCGCAATCCGGGCGCGGAGAGTCTGAAGATCAATCTGATGGTGCGCCGGGGTGAGGCTTTTCATGTCGACGGGCTTGATCTTTTGAGCGCCAAAGCCAGGAACGCCTTCGTCGCCGAAGCGAGCGCCGAACTCACGCTTCCGCCGGAAGCGATCAAGCGCGATCTGGGCCTGGTGCTGTTGCAGCTGGAGGCGGTGCAGGAAGAGCGGCTCAACGCCGCCACACCCGCGGACGCCCAAACGCCGGCGATGAGCGCGGCGCAGGAAGCTGCGGCCCTCGCCTGGCTGAAAGCGCCGGACCTGCTTGATCGGATCGGCGCGGATATCGAAGCGATCGGCGTGGTCGGCGAGCGGGCCAATGCGCAGGCGGCCTATCTCGCCGCCCTGTCGCGCACATTGGACAAGCCCTTGGCGGTGCTGATCCAATCGACAAGTGCTGCCGGCAAAAGCGCGCTGATGGACGCGGTCTTGGACATGGTCCCGGAGGAAGGGCGCGTCGCCTATAGCGCGATGACGGGCCAGAGCCTTTTTTACATTGGCGAGGCCGACCTCAAACACAAGGCGCTGGCGATCGCGGAGGAAGAAGGCGCGCGCCATGCGGCCTATGCGCTGAAACTGTTGCAGAGCCAGGGCGCACTGACGATCGCCAGCACGGGAAAAGACCCGGCGACCGGAAAACTCGTCACCCAGGAGTACCGCGTCGAAGGCCCGGTCGCTTTGATGATGACGACGACGGCGATCGATCTCGACGAAGAGCTAAAAAACCGCTGCCTGGTGCTGACCATTGATGAGGGCCGCGATCAGACCCGCGCCATCCATGCCCGTCAGCGCTTTGAGGAGACGATTGCGGGGCTGGCGGCGAGCGAACGCCGGGCGGCGATCGTGCGGCTGCATCGCGACGCCCAGCGCCTGATCAAGCCGCTGAAAGTGGTCAATCCCTATGCTGAGCAATTGACCTTTCTCGACGACAAGACGCGCACGCGGCGCGATCATCGCAAATATCTGGCGCTGATCCGGGCGATCGCGCTTTTGCATCAGCATCAGCGGCCAATACGGACTTTGGCTCGCCCTGATGGCGACCCCGTCGCCTATGTCGAAGCCAATCTCGACGACATCGCGGCGGCGAACCGTCTGACGCATGCGGTGATGGGCGCGACGCTGGATGATTTGCCGCCGCAGACGCGCCGGCTCTTGACGCTGGTGCATGATCTGGTGAGCGCGCGCGCCGGCGCTGAGGGCGTCAAGCCGCGCGAGGTGCGCTTCACCCGGCGCGAGGTGCGCGAGGCGATCCAATGGGGCGACACCCAGCTGAAAGTGCATCTGCGCCGGCTGGAGGAGCTGGAATACGTGCTGGCGCGGCGCGATGGCGGGCGCTGCCTTTATGAGCTGGCCTATGCCGGCGAAGGCGCAGAGGGCGGCGCGTTTGTGATGGGGCTGATCGATGTCGATGCGCTGCGGGCTGAACATCCCGCGAACGAACGGCGCTATGACGACGATCGGGCGGGGCAAACGGCGCCATCGGCGGGGCCTGGTCGGCCCCTGGGCGGCCCGCTGTCGGGCCCTGGTCGGGCTGGAGAACATCTCTCCAACCCATTGCAGCGCAACGCTTTGGATGAAAACACCCTGCGCGATGCTGAAAACGCGCGTCCTGGGGCGGCGGAAACGGCGTCGTCGTCATACGCGAACGGCCTGTCCAATCTGCATGCGGAAAGCTGATGGGCAGGCCTGCCAATCCGCCTTTGCCGGGCGCGCGCGATCCGGCGAGCCTGGCGGGCCATATGGCGCGCTGGCTGACGCATCTGGCGGTCAAGAACTACGCCGACGCGACTTTGGTGGATCGGCGCACGGCGCTCAGCGCCTTCATCGTCTGGTGCGCCGAGCGCGGCATTGAAGAGCCGCGCGATGTGACCAAGCCGATCCTGGAGCGCTATCAGCGCCATCTCTTTTATCATCGCAAATCGGATGGAACGCCGCTGACCTTTCGCACCCAGGCGCAGCGCCTGGCGCCGATCCGGGCCTTCTTCAAATGGCTGGCGCGGGAGAATTTGATCCTCGCCAATCCGGCCGCCGATCTGGAATTGCCGCGTGGAGAAAAGCGCCTGCCGGCGGCGACGCTGACG
>JBIKVO010000348.1:0-3754 GCA_044356795.1 Caulobacterales bacterium | reverse complement strand
CATTCGGCGCGCGAATGACGAATGCCTTCGATCATTGAGGCGTGATTGCCGGCATCCGACAGCACGACGCAATTGGGCAGCTTGGCGGCCAATGTCGACAGCGAGGCCCAGTTGGACACATAGCCGGATGTGAAAATCAGGGCGGCCTCTTTGCCGTGCAAATCGGCGAGTTCTTGTTCCAGCAGAACATGTTCGTGGTTGGTGCCGGAGATGTTGCGGGTGCCGCCGGCGCCGGCGCCGTAGCGGTCAATCGCATCGTGCATGGCGCCAAGCACGGCTGGGTGCTGGCCCATGCCGAGATAATCGTTGGAGCACCACACCGTCACATCGTGCTCGCCGGTTTCGGTGAAGCGCTTGGCGCGCGGAAACGCGCCTTGCACGCGGCCAAGATCGGCGAACACGCGATAGCGGCCTTCTTGCTTGAGGCCATCGAGGGCGCTTTGGAAAAAGTCTTCGTAGAAGGTCGGCGCGGTCATGAAGCTCTCCCGGAAATTTTTTGGCGGTGTTTTTGGCGAATTACTTCGCAAGTCGGAGTGTGACCTGGGGCTGCTGTCATTGAAGCGGGTGGGTTTTGGCTTTGTGCGGTCATGGCGGCATCCCCACGATCTTGGGATCGGTGCGCACGGGCGAAGCAGGCGAAGGCGGCGGCGATGGCGGCGTGCGGTCGCCATGATGGCGCGCGGCCCAACGCCACAAGGCGGCGTCGTCCAATGGCGTCATCATGAAGGCATGTTCCAACAGCGCCAATAGGATCAATGCAAAGGCCAAAGCGGCGGTGATCTGGGCCGCGCTGTCGGCGTTTGCAGCGAGTGCAGCCACCGCAGCAAACGCTGCAGCAACCGCCCCAAGCAGCATCGACACCGGAAACACCGGGTTGAATTGGCTGCGCCGGAAATAGCTTCGCAGATGCGCCAATCGCGCCGGCATGAATTCTTCACTCAAGGCCGGCGCGCCAAGGAAAATGTTGAGTTTCGCAGAGATCCGCATCACCGCCAGAACCGCAAACGTCACCGGGGCGGCTTGATTGGGCGCGCCCCAGGTTGATGCGATCATGGCGATCGCGGCCAAGGCGATCAGCACTTCGTGATGGATCAGCGTTGCTGCCGCCAGCGAAAATCTCCGCCAGCCGCGCGCCTGCGCCGGGCAATGCATGTGATTGGGCCCGGTGATCAGGCCGGTGAGGAATGTGAGTTCAATCGCACCCCAAATCAGCAGGGCGCATGCAAAGCCAAGATAGGCGCCGCCTGCGTCAACCATGCCCGCCGTCCACACGACACCCGCTCCCGCCAGCACCGTCGCCCCCCCCGCGACCCAACCCACCCCGCGGTCAGACGGCTTGGCGTGATGGATCAGCCACAAGATTGCGCCCGTGGAAAACCACCAGGCCGCAACGGCGGTGATGAACGGGAGGGCGAGCGCTTCCATCCGCCTACCACACCGGCTGCAACCGCACCGATTGCGGCAAAGTGTTGGATTTGGTCGGCAGGAAGTACAGGCCCGCCAATGTCGCAGCGATCTGCGCCAGCACGACGCCGCGACGCACGGTGGAGAATAGGCCGCCCTTGCGCTTCACCTGCTCCAATTGATCGTTCAGCACCCGCAGGCGCTCCATCCCCGTGCGGAATTTCGGATTGTCGATATCCAATTCCAACGGGAATACCTGCCGGGTGATTTCGTTGCACACATGGAAGACGGTGTAGTCGTAGCGAGTGGGATCAAGATCCAGCGCTTTGTGGAAAGCCGGTCGGGCATGATCGCGCAGATACATCGTTGCATACACTGACAACAGGAAGAAGCGGATCCAATGTCGATTACCGCCGGTGAGCAGCTTGGGGTCGGCGCGCATCAGCAGGGCAAATGCTTCGCCGTGACGGAATTCGTCATTGCACCACTCTTTGAACCATTTGAAAATGGGGTGGAAGCGCAACTCGGGATGGCGCTCCAACTGGCGATAAATCGTAATGTAGCGGGCGTAGCCGATTTTCTCCGACAGATAGACGGCGTAGAAAATAAACTTCGGCTTGAAGAACGTGTATTTCTTCGTTTTGGTCAAGAAGCTCAGGTCAACGCCGATGCCAAAGTCCTTCAGCGTGTCATTGATGAAGCCTGCATGCCGACTTTCGTCGCGCGTCATGTATTTGAACAACGCCTTGATATCGGGATTGGTCACGCGTTTGACGATTTCTGCATAAAGCACACAGCCGGAGAATTCCGCCGTCAGCGACGAGACGAGGAAATCGACAAATTCCTTGCGCAGATCCTCGGGCAGATTCATCAACACATTGTCGAATTCAGGGGTGCGCTTGAAGTGCGTCCGGTTGGGGTCGCTTGCCATCTCGGCCAGCAGCACGTCCCACTCGGCGCGCACGCTAGACACATCCAGCGCGTCCATCGCGGCATAATCCGTGGTGTAGAAGCGCGGGCTCAACACCGTGTTGGATTGCGCCATCGTGAGCGTATCGGGATTGATGGGATCAATCTCGGCGATGTGAGGGGCGTGCGCCAAGGCGGGTTCAGCGATGCGGGCGGCGGTGGCGGCTGCGGGCGGGCTCATAGGCGGCTCCCTGAAGAAAAGCTGACTTCGTAAAGCTCGGCGAGGGAAAAGCGGGCGGCGAACTTCGTCCATTCGCGCCGCCAGAGCGTGGCGCGTTCGACCGTGGCGGGGCGTTCGATCACCATGCTCTCGCCAAAGGCGATTTTCACCGGCGCGCCATGCACCGTGACCTTGTCGCCAGGGCCCAGATCGCCGCCCTCGCGCAGCGTGACATGGGCGTGCAGGCTGTCATGGCTGTGCTCGATTTCGATCACGGCGCTGGTGTGAAGCGGGGGATGATGAAGAAAATTCATGGCGCCGCCTCGGCTATAGCCACCCGCGCGCCAGCGTTTGGGCCAGTGATCGAGGCAGCGTCTGGGGCGGCGCTGGCGATGGATCTTGGCGGCAGGAAGCGCTCGAAGGCTGCCTTGTTGTCGATGCCGAAGGCGCGCAGATCAATAAGCGTATCGGTGGCGGCGTCGGTCACAGTGACGCGCCCATCCATCCAGCGTGCGATGGTCAAGGTCGGGTCCAACGGTTCGCCGTGCACCATGCGCGAGCGCCGCAGGCCGCGCAGGGCGCCATGAATGAAGCCCGCTTCATCAGCGCCGATTTTCTGTTCGACGCGACCCGTCTGGGGATCGATCACGGCGATGGCTCCATCAGCGGCGGGGGCGAAGGTAAAGGTGCGGAACACCTCAGCCTGTCCAAGGATCATGACAGAATGCGCTGCGGGCGTCGGTTCCGCCATGCGGCTGAAGCGCGCGATTGACGCACCGGCAATCGAAATGGCGATCAGGCAGCCCGCTGCAATCAACGGCCAGCGCGGAAATGGTTCGGCATTGATCGCGCTCATGGCGCGTCTCCGCGGGCAAGGTTTTGGGCGGCAGCCTTGTGCGCGCCGGCGAAAACCAAATCCGGGGAAAGGGTGAAATCAGGGCGGGGTGCGAACGCCATGAGCATCTCCTTCAGGGGCAACAAAATGCGCGCGTCACACCGAAACCGGGCTGGGCGCAGAGGAGCCAAGCGCTGGACCCAGAACCGGTTCTGGCTTCGGGGCCGTGGCGGGGCGGGGGGCGGCTGGTTTGGCGGCGTCAAGCGCTGCGCCAGCATCGGCGGCGATTTCGGGGCGCAAGGCGAAAGCCAGAATGCGCGCCACCTGATCGGCATCCGTCAAGGCGCGCAACATCGGTTGTGGCTTGCCAAGTTTCCACGGCCGAA
>JBIKVO010000039.1:0-13218 GCA_044356795.1 Caulobacterales bacterium | reverse complement strand
TCCGGCGACAATGCAACGGTGTGGCGCACCGCGATGCGCGATGCGCCGGCCTTTGCGCGGGCGGCGGCGGCGGCAACATCGATGTGGACGGCGAACGCCGCCACAGTCAGCGCCAGCGCTGACACCGCCGACGGGCGCGTGCATCTGTCCGTCGCCAATCTGGCCACGATGCTGCATCGCCAGCGCGAAGCCGTCACAACCGCGGCCGCGTTGCGCGCGATGTTCGCCAACAGCGCGCATTTTCAGGTGCATGACGCGTTGCCCTGCCATGCCTGGCTGTCGGATGAGGGAGCGGCCAATCATATGCGGCTGGCGGCTGCGCCCGATTGGCCCGGCGTCAATGTGTTTGTCTATGGCCGCACCGCCGATGAACGCTGGAGCGCCGAATTCCCCGCCCGCCAAACTCTGGAGGCGTGTCAAGCCATTGCCCGTCGGCATGGCTTGGACCCCGCGCGCACGCATTTTGTGCGCCAATCCCGCCGCGCCATAGCAGCCGGCGCATTCCATAATGATGTCGTGGCGGTTACGGGCGCTGATGTGCTGTTTGCCCACGAAACCGCCTTCCAAGACATGGGCGCCATCGCCCTGTTCGCCAGCCCCGACAAACAGGTGATTGTGTCGGAGGCGCAGGCGCCGCTCGGCGATGTGATCGCATCATATCTTTTCAACAGTCAGTTGATCGCGCCGCCCGGCGCCAATGGCCTGCTGCTGATCGCCCCGCAGGAGGCCCACGATACGCCCGCCATACGCGCCGTCTTGGAGCAACTGATCGACAGCGGCGGGCCGATCACGGCGGTGCGGTTTTTGGATCTGCGCGAAAGCATGCGCAATGGCGGCGGGCCGGCCTGTTTGCGTCTGCGCGCGCCGTTGCGCCATGACGAACTGGCCGCGATCACCGAAGGCTTTGTCTTGACCCCCGAGCGCATCACGCAGCTGGAAGCGTTCGTGCAGCGGCATTATCGCGATCAGCTTTCGCCGGATGATCTGGCTGATCCGCACCTGATCGAGGAAACCCGCACCGCGCTGGATGCGTTAACCCAAATCCTGCCGCTGGGCCCGGGCTTTTACCCATTCCAGCGGGCCTGATCGCCAGCGCGTTTTCCAACCAAGCAGACACCGGTTGCTCGGCAGGAAACGCGCTGATGCAGGGTTTTGGGCATTCCGATCCGGTTCTATCGGATCGCAATCTGCCCTGGCGGCTCTCTTGTCGCATGCGCACGCTTGACAGGACCGCCCGCCTCGGTCGCATTCATCGTCTCTTTCCCGGCGCCGATGGATGCGGGCGCTGGTTCAAGACCGGATCACCGCCTATGACTTGGGTTGCCATCTTGATGGGCGTCATCGTCTTTTTCAGCCTGTCGCTGGGCGGGGCCGACCTGGACTTTTCGAGCGCCATGATCAGCGGCATTTTCGCTTTGGCGGGCGGGCTTGTGCTGGCGTTTCCGATCAGCCGCGACGGCGCGATCAACGCCCTGTGGCGCCACCGGTTTGGCGCCATCGGCCTGTTGACGCTGGTGATGTATGCGGTGAACGCCGTCGGCGGCTTGGGCGCGCCAGCCTTTTCCAGCGCTCCGCACGCCACCGCCGCCAATGCCTGGACTTTCGCCACCTTGGGTTTTGCCGCCATCGCCGCCGCAGGCGCGGCCAAAGCCGCCGGGCGCGATCGCCTGCTGCTGGTGCTGCTTGCGACGCCGATCGTGCTGGCGATTGCGATCCTGGTCGATCAGCTGGATCAGGTGGGCGACTTTTTCGGCCTCTTCAGCGGCGCAGGACAGGCCGGCCGCGGTCTGACCGGCCCGTTTGCCACCGCGGCGGAGCTGGGGGCCGTGTGTGCGCTGTTCATCCTTTTGGGCGCCTTTGCCGCGCTGGATGAAGTGCGCCGGCGTCCCACGCCGGGCATGGTGAGGTTTCCGCCGCTGTCGCGGCGGCTGCTGTTGCCGGTGGGATCGATCCTGATCAGCCTCAATGTGCTGGCGGTGTCGGGCAGCCGCGGCGCCATGGTGGCGGCGGTGGTGGGGGTGGCGGTGATGTGGGCGATCATGACGGCGCGCCTGGGACCCGGCCTGAACCGGGCGATGCCGATGCCAGCCTATGCAGCGATCGGCGCCAGCGCCGCCGCGGTGGTGATGATCCTGGCGTCGCCGCTGTTTGAGCTGATATTTGCCGTCGGCGGCGACGGGCGTCCTTACGCCTATCTCAACGATATTGTCGCCCGCGCGTCGACCGAGCAGCCCTGGATCGGCTACGGCTTTGGCGCCTTTCCGCAGGTTTCGGCCGATCTGATGCCGGTGGATGCGTCCTTGTCGGGCTTCACGCCGGCGAGTGCGGATTTGGCGGTGTGGCGGGTGGAGGCGGGCGTCATCGGCGTGACGCTTGGGCTTTTGGCGCTGTTGGGCTTTTTGATCCCGCTCGGGCTGATGAAGGATCGCGGCCGCGCGCCCTCACGCGGGCTGGCGCTGGGCGTTGGGGTATTGGTGGTGTGCGTGATCGCGGGAGTTCCGCACGCGGTGCTGGCCAATCCCGCGATTGCGCATATGTGTGCGGTGCTGCTGGGCCTGTCGGCGATGTTTGTCGATGATGCGCGCCGCAAACCCGCGCCCGGCTACGGAATGCCCGCCCATTTGTGAGTTTGCACGCTGAGGCGCCATTGCGGATGGGCAAGGCAATAGGCGACCGCCGCGGCGGTGTTTTCAGCCCGCGCCGGGCCGTCCATCGGCTGCAGCAGGAAATGCGAAAACCCAAGCCCGGCATAGCGATCCGGCATGGCGCCCGGCTGCGGATAGACCAGCTTCAACTCATCGCCATGCGTCTGCACGAGAGGCGCGTGCGCTAGCGGGCTGACGCAAATCCAATCGAGACCCGCGGGCGCAGCGATCGTACCATTGGTTTCCACCGCAACCGCAAAACCTTCCGCGTGCAGCGCGTCAATCAAGGCGGCGTCGAGTTGCAGCAGCGGCTCCCCGCCGGTGCATACGATGTAGGCTGCACCACCCCCAGGCCACAGCCGCGCCGCCGCCGCCGCCAAAGCCGGCGCCGTCTCGAACCGTCCGCCATTGACCCCGTTCACACCGACAAAATCGGTATCGCAAAACCGGCACACCGCCGTCGCCCGGTCTTCCTCCCGGCCCGACCACAAATTGCAGCCGGCAAGACGCAAAAACACCGCGGGGCGCCCGGCTTGAACCCCCTCGCCTTGCAGCGTGTAGTACAATTCCTTGACCGCGTAACTCACGCCTCACCCGCCTGATACGCCCGCCAGCCCGCTTCGCGCAGCGCACAGGCCGGGCACTTCCCGCACCCATATCCCCAGTCAAAACGCCGGCTGCGGTCGCCTTGATAGCAGGTGTGGCTGTGCTCCACGATCGCATCCACCAGCCCCCCACCGCCCAACGCCGCCGCCAGCGCCCAGGTTTGCGCCTTGGTGCGCTGCATCAGCGGGGTTTCCACCGTCACCGGCCGATCCATCCCCAGCGCGAGCGCCTGCGCCATCGCCGTGATCGTGGCCGCGCGGCAATCGGGATAGCCGGCATAATCCGTTTCACACATCCCCGCGACCAGCACATCAATCCCGCAGCGATAGGCGACGGCGGCGGCATAGGCCAGAAACACCAGATTCCGGCCTGGCACGAAGGTGGACGGCAGCCCATTGGCCTGCATCTCAATCGCGCGGTCGGCTGTGAGGGCGCTGTCGGACAGGGCGCCGAAACTGGTGATGTCGATCACCCGATCCTCGCCCAAAGCGCCCCCGACACAGGCATGGATGCGGCTGCGCGCCAGCGGACGCTGGGTCAGTTCCACCCGGTGTCGCTGGCCATAATCAAAGCCGATCGTTTCCACCCGGCCATACTGGCGCAACGCCCATGCCAGGCACGTGGCGCTGTCCTGGCCGGCTGAAAACAGCACCAAAGCGGGGGCGCGAGCCTCCGGCATGACCCATCCTCACCCTGCAAAACCCGCGCTCCTGTTGGCATAGGTCGACCGTGTCGGGAAGGCCGCACCCCCCGGGATCGCGCCGACTTGAGCAGTTTGTGCGTTGACAGCGTGGCCGATCGCCCATGACAGTGTCACACTCAAATAAGGTGGTGTAGGACCGGAAGAGTCCATTAACCACCTTCAGGCATCGCGTTCAGACATCGCGATTGCTTGTGCGCGTCCTGACCAAGCGGATGCCGGTTGGTCGATGGAAAGCGCGCTCGAGCATGATCAAGAGTTGGGGCGGCCGATCCGACCTTCATCGGAACGGACCCCGCAGAGAGCCTTTATCGCCCAGGGCATGGCGCCTGGATAAGTTGGCCGCAAGGGCGCAGACCCACCGGCCGAGGGGAGGAAGAAACCGATGTTTACCAACAGCAGGAAGTCGTTTGCCCTTTTGACGGGCGTTTCGCTGGCCGCCTTCATGTCGGCGGGGGCGGCCCATGCCCAAGACGCCGCCATCGACGAAGGCCGCGTGATCAACGAGATCGTGGTCACCGCCGAAAAGCGGGAAGCGTCGATCCAGGACGTGCCGATCGCGATTTCGGCATTCGATGAAGACAAGCTTGAACGCCTGCAATTGAACGACGCGCAGGATTTGCAGCTGTCGATCCCGAACTTCCAATTCTCCAAGCAAAACTTTACCGGCAGCAATGTCGCCATCCGCGGCATCGGCAACAAGGTGGTCGCCACATCGTCAGATGCGGCGGTGGGCGTGCACGTCAATGGCGCGCCGAACAGCACCGCCCCGATCTTTGAGGCGGAATTCTTCGACGTGAACCGCGTTGAAGTGCTGCGCGGCCCGCAGGGCACGCTGTATGGCCGCAACAGCTCGGCCGGCGTGTTGAACCTGATCACCGCCAAGCCGGAACTGGAAGAATATACCGGCCGCATCGAAGGCACATACGGGAATTATAATACTTACAAATCCACCGGCTTCATCAATATCCCGGTGGGCGACAGCTTTGCGATGCGCTTTGCCGGTTTCTTCACCCAGCGCGACGGCTTCACCGAAGATGTCGTTTCAAAGCAGAATGTCGACGGCCGCAACATGTATGCGGTGCGTGGTTCCTTCTACGCGCAACTGGCCGACAATGCCGACGCCACCTTGATGATCCAATATTTCAAGGAAGACTCCAACCGGTCGCGCATTCAAAAGCAGCTTTGCACCCGCGATAATCGCCCCTGGCCGTTCAGCCAGGGCTGTCTGCCGACGCGCCCCGGCTTCGGCACGGTCAACCCATCGGCCACCCTCGGCGGCCTTGGCGCGCTGATCTTCCCCGGCACGACCGATCCCGATGGCCCAGGCCCCGCCGGCCCGATCCCCGGCCTCTTCCCCACGCTGTTGACCGATTCAGCGCTCACCAATCCGGCAAATTTCGGCGTCAATCCCGCGAATTTGCGCCAGGTCGCCTTGACCATCCAGCCGCAGCACCTGAACGAGGATTTGTTCAGTACGCTGGAATTCAATTATGATTTCGGCGACATTACCTTCACCGCGCTGACAAGCTTTGCATCTAACCGTCTGTCCTCGACGGTGGATTATAACCAATATGTCGGCGGGCCCACCTTTAACCCAACCCTGCTGACCCCGACCGGCACGTTCACCGGGCCGTTCTCCGGCACGCGCAATCGGCTTGTCACCTATGATCTGTCGGACACCGAAACCGAAGCGCTGACGCAGGAAATCCGCTTCTCATCGGATTTCGAAGGCCCGCTCAATTTCACGCTTGGCGGCATCTATATCAACAGCGAAACGAAAGACGCCAACTACAATGTGTTTGCGAACTCGCTGGAAGCCATCGGCGTCGCGCTGGGCGTGCCGCAAAACCAGTTCTACTTCGACAGCTTCACCGGCCTGTATAAGCTGGAAGCGTCGGCTTTATTTGGTGAACTTTACTGGCAGGCGACGGACGAATTGCGCTGGACTTTAGGCCTGCGCTACACGTCCGACGAAAAGTCTGTGAAGGATCGCCAAACCCTGTTGCAGCCGGTGTCTTCGGCCGCGGTGCCCCTCAATACGCGGGAAGCCAAATTCGAAGAACTCACCGGCCGCTTTACGGTGAACTACGACACCCAACTTCCGTTCACCGAAGAAACGAACTTCTACGCATCCTTCGCCCGCGGCTACAAAGGCGGCGGCATCAACCCGCCGTTTGACCCCGCGCTGTTCCAAGGCGTGGCCCGCAGCTTCGATCCGGAATTCGTCAACGCGTATGAAATCGGCGCGAAGAATGTGATGAATGACGGGCGGATTGTCGCCAATCTTGCGGCCTTCTATTATGATTACAAAGGCTACCAGATCACGCGGATCGTGAACCGCACATCGGTGAACGCCAATATCGACGCCACAGTCACCGGCGCTGAGGCGGAGATCACCTGGGAGCCGATCAATGGCCTCGTGTTTGACGCCAATCTTGGCTACATCAACTCTGAAATCGCGCAGTCGCGCTTGATCGATCCGATCAATGTCACCAACGGCAATGCGGCCTACACGAATGTGTCAGATGCGCTCCGTTGGACACGCCAGATGGTGTTCTCGACGGGCGGTACATTCCTTGGCACCTTCGGAACTGGCGGCACGCTGTCGAGCATCCCGGCCGGCGCCACGGTCCGCCAAGTGACTGTGGCGGACATCGCCGGCGCCAATGGCTTGGGCGCTCAAGGGGCCGCTGTCGGCATTATTTCCAATCCAGCGCTCGGCACGATTTCAACCGCCGCGCAGTGCATCATCCCGACCAGCGCCGTCGCCACAATCGCGGGGATCAATCCGGCGCTGATGCCGTTTGCTTGCCAATTGGCGCGCGGCTTTGGCGGCGACCCGTTGGCTGGCTCCGACGGCATCGCCCGCAACCTGGAAGGCAACAGGCTGCCAAACACGCCGGAATGGACTGTGTCGCTCGGTGGCCAATACAGCTTCCCGCTGGTGGCCGACTGGGTCGCGACGGGCCGGGTGGACTTCTACTACCAGGCCGACTCGTTTGCGCGGATCTTCAATGGCCGCAACGACGAACTCGACAGCTACACGCAGTGGAACGCCTCGATGCGCTTCGAAAATGACGGCGATGGCTGGTACGCCAACCTGTTCGTGAAGAACATCGCCGATGAGGATGTCATCACCGATTATTATCTGACGGATCAATCGTCCGGCCTGTTCACCAACGCCTTCCTGCTGGAGCCACGGACCTTCGGCGTCAGCGTCGGGCGTCGCTGGTAGTCCGTCCACCGATCAATGCAGAAGGGGGCGGCGCCGCTCGGCGTCGCCCCTCTTTGTCGCCCCTATTTTCTGACGCTTTCGCCGTCTTGAAGGCGGTTTTATTCGTCGCCCCGTTGCGCGCGCCAGCGCGCCAGACGCTCGCGGACTTTCGCCTCTGATCCGCGATCGGTGGGCTGATAAAACGCCTGCCGCGTCATTTCATCGGGAAAACAATTCTGGCCGCTGAAGCCATCTTCGGCGTCGTGGTCGTAGCGGTATCCCGCGCCGTAGCCGAACATTTTCATCAGACGCGTTGGCGCGTTGCGGATATGCATCGGCGGCGGCAGCGAGCCGGTGGCGGCTGCCGCGGCCTGCGCGGCCTTCCACGCCACATACACCGCGTTGGATTTCGGCGCGCACGCCAGATGCAACACCGTTTGCGCCAAATGCAATTCCGCCTCCGGCTGGCCCAAAAAATCGACCGCATCTTTCGCTGCCGTCGCCACCAGCAAAGCAACCGGATCGGCCGCGCCAATATCTTCCGCCGCCGCCCGCACCAAACGGCGCGCAATAAACAATGGCTGCTCTCCGCCCGCCACCATCCGCGCCAACCAATACAACGCTGCATCCGGATCGGACGCACGGATCGCCTTGTGGAGCGCGGAAATCAGATTGTAATGCGCCTCGCGGTCTTTGTCGTATGCGGGCATACGGCGCTGCAAAAGCTGGCCCAATGCGCCTTCATCCAGCGGCGCATCGGGGGCGGCGGCGAAAACTTCCTCCGCAAGGGTCAACAAATAGCGTCCGTCGCCTTCGGCGAGCGCACATAAGGCTGCGCGCGCCGACGCGGTGACAGGCAACGGCGCCTGTATCAGCGCTTCAGCGCGGGTCAGCAAAGTGTTGAGGTCATCCATGATCAATGCTTTCAGCACAAAAACCTGGCACCGCGACAACAACGCGCTGTTCAATTCGAAACTTGGATTTTCCGTTGTCGCGCCGACAAGCGTCACCACGCCCTCTTCGACAAACGGTAGAAAGCTGTCCTGCTGCGCCCGATTGAACCGATGGATTTCGTCCACGAACAGGAGCGTGGCTTGTCCGGACGCGCGCCGAGCCCGCGCGGTTTCGAACGCCTTCTTCAAATCGGCGACGCCGGAGAACACTGCAGAGACCGCCTGGAATTCGAGGCCGGCCGCCTTCGCCAACAAACGCGCGATCGTCGTTTTCCCAACCCCTGGCGGTCCCCACAAAATCATCGACGCCAGGCGCCGTTTGGCAAGCATCCGCCCGATCGGCCCCGTCGCGCCCAAGACGTGCCCCTGGCCCACCACATCATCCAATGTCTGCGGGCGCAGGCGATCGGCGAGCGGACGGCGCGCTGCGCCAGGCAAACCGGCTGATTCAAACAAGTCCATGGCCCATTATAAGACATTCGCGGGGGCTTGGGCGCCCCTCGCCTCTCACGCGAAATCGGCATGGGCTTTGCGTGCACCCCTGCGTTCCGTTCCGGAATGGAATGCAGGGTTTGCAGGTCATGGCGTTCTCCCGGTTGATTGCCGACATCAAAGGCTCAGTCGTCCCCGTCGCCGCCGTCATGTTGATTGCGCTCGCGCCGATGACCGGCTTGGCGGTGGACTTCGTTTACGCCGCCAACGCCCGGACCGCCTTGCAGGAAGCGGTGGACGCAGCGCTTTTGGCGGTGGCCCGCGAAAACCCGGATAATCAGGGCGATATTGATCAGATCGCCAATCGCTTTTTCCGCGCCAATCTCGATGATCGCTACGATCTGGCCAATCTCACCGTGACGGTTAATCGCGAGGAGGACGGCGCCTATACCGGAACTGCCGCCGGCGATGTGCCGCTTTGGTTTGGGGGCTTCTTTGGCCAAGACCAGATGCGCACCGCCGTCGACGGCAGCGTGCGCGTCAACCTCACGGATTTGGAAGTCGTGCTCGCCCTCGACACAACAGGCTCCATGCTAGGCTCGAAACTCAGCGCCTTGAAAACGGCGGCCACCGGCTTTGTCGACACAATGATGACCGGCGATAATGTGCGCACCGGCATCGTGCCGTTTGCGCGGTATGTAAATATTGGCCTGAGCAATCGAAACGAACCAGGCTTTAACATTCCCGCCGACACCCGCGCGTGCCGGATGGAATGGCGCAACGAAAACTACAATTGCCGCAACTGCCGCAGCACGCCACGCACCGGCGTCTGCTATAATGACGGCACGCCCTACACCTGCACCTGGACTGAAACACGCTGCGACTGTGATACGCGCCGTGTTGAGCGCGAAGTGTGCGACATCCAAAAATGGCATGGCTGCGTGGGTTCGCGCGATGAACCGCGCAACAGCACCGATGAAGACGCCACCGTGAACAAGATTCCGGGCCTGCTGAACCGCTCCTGCGGGGCAGCCCTGACGCGGCTGACCAATGATGCAACCACGCTGCGCCGTGCGGTGAATAATCTCACCGCGACGGGGGAAACCTATATTCCTTCTGGCCTGTCGATGGCCTGGGCCACACTGTCTCATCGGGTTCCGTTTACGCAGGGCAGTGATCCGTCCATCCCCAGCAATCGCAATCTGCTGCGCGCCATTGTTCTGATGACGGACGGCGCCAACACCGCCTCCAAACGTCCCAGCCAGCCTGATCATGAAGGCAATAATGCCGGCGCGGCCAATATCTTGGCCACGCAATTGTGCAACAATATCAAGGCCGACAATGTGATCCTATTCACCGTGTCTTTTGATGTCAGCGATGCGAATATCCGCTCGCTGCTGCGTGGCTGCGCCACCAGCCCGGGTTATGCGTTTGAGGCCGATAATGCGGCGGAATTGCAATCCGCTTTTGACCGCATCGCCAATGCCCTGTCGCGCCTGCGCCTGACAGAATGAACACCGACTTTATAAAAAGTTTTGCTCATGGCCAAATCGGGCCACTCCACCGTGAATTCACCCTGATTGCAAAAGTCATAAAAGCTTTCTTCAAGGGCGCCATGCTAGAGAGCCGGTGCTTTGGAGCGGGCGCTGATATGGTTACCCATTGGAGACGATTGTCCAAGCGCAGGCGCTTGCGTGCATGCAGGGCGGGCGATATTGCGCCGATTGCGGCGCTGGCTTTTCTGATTTTGACGCCCTTGATGGCGGTTGCGATTGATACCTCGCAAACCTGGGCGGCCAAGCGCGGGCTTCAGGATGCGCTGGACGCTGCCCTTCTGGCGGTGGCGCGCGAAAGACCGGAGAATCAATCCGATATTGATGCGATTGCTGCGGCCTATGTTGCAAGCAATCTATCCGATCGCTACGGCGCGACGATCACCACATTATCAATCCGCCGCATTGATGACGGGCATTATACCGGCACGGCTACCGCCGATGTCACGACGATTTTTGCAGGCATTTTCGGCATGGATACGATGCAGGCCGGCGCAGAAGGCGACGTGAAAGTGGACCGCAGCAAGCTGGATGTCGTCTTGTCGCTCGACACGACCGGTTCGATGGCGGGCACGCGGATTGCCGGGTTGAAAACCGCAGCCCGCGATTTCGTGGATACCATGCTCGATGATAATCCCGAGGCGGTCCGCATCGGCATTGTGCCTTTTGCGCGCTATGTGAATATCGGCATGATGCATCGCAATGAGCCGGGGTTTGCGATTCCCGCAGACTCCCGGGTTTGCCGCATGGAATGGCAGACCGAGTATTTTAACTGCACCAATTGCACTTCCACCGAGGTGACCGGAACCTGCTATAATGATGGCGTTCCTTATGCCTGCAGTTGGACAGACCAGCGTTGCGACTGTGAGACGCGCAGCGTTGAACGCGAAGTATGTACAGACACCATCTGGCATGGATGTGTGGGTTCGCGCGCGGCGCCGCTCAATACGCAAGACGACAACGCAAACATCGCCATTCCAGGCGTTATGAATAGGACCTGCGGCACGGCGCTGCGTCGACTGACCAATGACGCCAGCAGGCTACGCGACACGATCGATGATTTGGATGTTGGCAACGAAACCTATTTGCCCGTCGGCCTGTCGATGGGCTGGGCTGCGGATTCCGGGCCACTTCGGCCAGCGATTCCGAGATGGGCGTCGGCCACCGGTTCCGACATGGACTTCGGCCAGTTTGTCGTTAAGGCGGCGGCCGGTGTTCCGAGATGGACATCGGCCAGTCTGGCGCGGGCCAGGTAAGCGGTATGTGAGCGGTTTTTCGGCAGGTTCGCCCCCAATCTTCGGGGGTGTTCATGCAAGGAAAGCCATTAGAAATGAGACACGTACGCGAGGTGCTGCGGCTTTCGGCCGGCGGCGCGAGCCAGCGGGAGATTGGCGAAAGTCTTAACATCGCCCATTCGACGGTTGGGGATACGAAGGATCGGGCGAAGGCGGCTGGCTTGAGCTGGCCGCTGGCGCCGGAGCTGACCGATGACGAGCTTGCGGCCGCGCTTTACCGGCGCACGGCGCCGCCAGGCCAGCTTGGCCGGCGCTGCAAGCCCGAGCCCGACTGGGCGGCGCTCCATCTGGAGATGAAGCGGCCGCATGTGACGCTGCAGCTTCTGTGGGCCGAATATCGCGCCGAACATCCCGACGGTTACGGCTATTCGCGCTTCTGCGAGCTGTACCGCGGATTTGAAGGTAAGCTTGCGCCGACGATGCGCCAGACGCACCTGGCCGGCGACAGGTTATTTGTCGACTTCGCCGGCGCAACCGTGCCGGTCATCGTTGATCGTCACACTGGCGAGGTCCGCGCGGCGCAAATCTTCGTGGCCGCACTTGGCGCGTCGTCCTTTACCTATGTCGAAGCAACCTGGGGCCAGACCAGCGCCGACTGGATTGGCGCCCAAGGCCGCGCGCTGACTTTTTTCGGCGGTGCGCCGCGTTTGATCGTGCCGGACAATGCCAAAGCCGCGATCGCCAAAGCTTGCTTTTACGAGCCGGGCCCGCAGCGCAGCTATGCCGATTTCGCCGCACATTATGGCATCGGCGTTTTGCCGGCGCGGCCGCGCAAACCGCGCGACAAAGCCAAAGTGGAGAGCGGCGTGCAAATTGCGCAACGCTGGATTATCGCGTGTCTGCGCAATCAGCGCTTTCATTCGCTCGCCGAACTCAATGCGGCGATCGCCCCGTTAGTCGATCGGCTGAACGCGCGGCGGATGCGTCGGCTCGACACGTCGCGCGCAGCCTTGTTTGAGGCGGTGGAAAAACCGGCTCTGAAGCCTCTGCCGGCGGAGCCATTTGTCTATGCCGAATGGAAACTGCGCCGTGTCGGCCTTGATTATCACGTGGACATCGAGCGCCACTTCTACTCCGTGCCGTTTCGATATTTGCGTGAACAGGTCGATGTGCGGGTCACCGAGCGCACAGTGGAGATCTTCTTCAAGGGCGAGCGGATTGGCGTTCATCCGCGCTCTTTCGGCGTCGGCGGTCAAACGACACAGCCCGACCATATGCCGCCCAATCATCGCGCTTTTGCTGGCTGGACGATCGCCAAACTGAGCGACGACGCCGCCAAGATCGGCCCGCAGACCGCGCTGATGATGGCGCGCATTTGCGCGGCCCAGCCCCACCCCGAGCAGGGCATTCGCGCCGGTCTTGGCATGCTTCGCTTGGCGCGTCGGTTTGGCGCGCAGCGTTTGGAGGCGGCGTGCGCGCGCGGCATGGCGTGCGGCCTCGCGCGTTATGGCTCGATCGCCTCGATCCTCGACAACAATCTCGACCGCCTGGCTGCACCGATCAGCGAAGACGCATCGATCACTTTATCCGACCACGAAAACATCCGTGGTCCCGGCTATTACAATTGAGGTCCGCAATGCTTGCTCATCCCACTCTCGAACAACTTGAAACGCTTGGCCTTCAGGGAATGGCGAAAGCCTTCGCCGACCTCAGCGCGCGCGCCGATTGCGAAAGCCTCACTCATGGCGAATGGCTGGCGCTTTTGCTCGAACGCGAGGCGACCTATCGCCAAGACCGCCGCCTCGGCGCACGATTGCGATTTGCAAAACTGCGCCATCAAGCCACGCCCGAAGACGTCAAGTGGAAAGCCGCGCGCG
>JBIKVO010000347.1:0-3757 GCA_044356795.1 Caulobacterales bacterium | reverse complement strand
GTCCAGCCGGATTTGGTGGCCTGCTGCGCATTGGTAATTGTACGCCGCGCCTTCAAATCGACGACCGTGAAGTCCGCGTCATAGCCCTGCGCCATTAGGCCCTTGCCGGTGAACTGAAACACGCGCTGCGGGCCAGCGCTGATGAGATCGACGAACCGCTCCAGGCTGAGGCGGCCGTTGGCCACATGCGTCAGCATGACGGGCACCAGCGTTTGCACGCCCGGCGTACCAGAGGGGCATTGCGGATATGGCTTGGCCTTTTCCTCCAATGTGTGCGGCGCGTGATCAGAGCCGATCACATCAATCAGCCCCTGGCGGATCGCAACCCATAACGCATCTTGATGGTGTTTTTCCCGGATCGGCGGGTTTTGCACGGCCTTCGCGCCCAGCCGCTCATAACAGTCGGGCGCATACAGGGTGAGATGATTGGGCAGCGCCTCAACGGTGGCCACATCGCGATGTGCCGCCAGGATCGGCAATTCATCCGCGGTGGTGATGTGCAACACATGCACTTTCGCCCGCACGCGCCGCGCGATCGACAACAACCGTCGCGTTGAACTGACCGCGCTTTCGACATCGCGGACTTCGTGGTGACAGGTGGGATCGCCCGCGCGCAGCTTTGTGCCGCGGTTGGCTTGCATGATGTGTTCGTCTTCCGAATGGATCGCCGCGCGCCGCGCAATGCGCGACAAGATCGCCTCAACATCGCGATCTTCGCTGACCAGCAAAGATCCCGTGGACGCGCCCATGAAAATCTTCACACCGCAACAGCCGGGCTCTTTGTCCATCGCCACCAGATCGTCGACATTGTCGACCGCACCGCCAGCACAAAAACGCAAAATCGGTGTGCATACGGTGATGCGCACGGCGGATTTTATCATTCAAAGCGTCAACTGTGGTGGTGGCTGGATCGGTGTTGGGCATTTCAAACAGCGCCACCACACCGCCAAGCGCAGCCGCGCGCGACCCGGTTTCCAGGTCTTCCTTGTGTTCGCGCCCGGGCTCGCGGAAATGGACCTCGGCATCAATCACGCCGGGCAAAACCGTAAGGCCCGTGCAATCGATCACTTCCCCCGCCGATGCGGTTTTCAAATCGCCAATCGCTGCAATCTTGCCCGCAATTACGCCAACATCGCCGGCGCCGCGGCCCATATGGTTGACCAGTTCACCATTTTTCAAAATGAGGTCGAATGTTTACGGCATGGACGGGAACTAAAGCCTCCGTGGCGGGTAACCGACCGCCGCCAGCGCGTCGACGATTTCCTGCGTGTGTTGGGCGTCGCGGGTTTCGATCAGGATGTCGAACTCGGCGCCTTTCGCGGGCACATCCAACGCAAGCCGATTATGCGCCACTTCGATGATATTGCCGCCAAGATCGCCAATTGTCTTTGACACTTTCGCGAGCAGCCCTGGGCGATCATCGCCGATCAAGCGCAAAGACGAAATCCGCCCCTCGCGCACCAAGCCGCGCGTGAGCACGCTGGCCAACAGGCGCGGATCGATATTGCCGCCGCAGAGGATCAAACCAACGCGCCGTCCCTGAAACCGATGCGGATAGGCCAGCAACGCCGCAAGGCCCGCAGCGCCCGCCCCTTCAGCGATCGTCTTTTCGACATTGGCGTATAAGGTGATCGCTTGCTCCAACTGCGGCTCATCGACCAGCAGCACTTCGGTGACGATGCGCTTGGCAATGGAAAGCGGCAGCCGTCCGACTTGCTTGACGGCGATGCCTTCAGCGATGGTTTGCCCGCCGCAAATCGGCTCTGCGCCGCGCAACTCGGCATGCAGAGACGGATACATCCGGGCTTCGACGCCGAAGATATCAATCGACGGCTTCAACGCTTTGGCGGCCGTCGCATTGCCCGCGATCAAACCACCGCCGCCAACCGGGATCACCAGCGCATCAAGATCGGGCGCTTCAGACAGCATCTCCAGCGCTATAGTGCCCTGCCCGGCGATGATCAGAGGATCATCATAGGGATGCACGAAAACCAGATTTTCTTTTTTCTGTATCGCGTACGCAAACTCCGTCGCTTCGGCGAAATTATCGCCATGCAACATCACGCGGGCGCCATGTTTGCGGGTGTGTTCAACCTTCACAAACGGCGTGCCCAGCGGCATCACAATCGTGACCGGAACGCCAAGCTTTTGGCCGTGATACGCGACACCTTGCGCATGATTGCCGGCCGACATTGCAATAACGCCGGCTTTGCGCTCCGCATCATTGAGGCTGAGCAATTTGTTCAGCGCGCCGCGCTCCTTGAAGCTGGCGGTGAATTGCAAGTTTTCAAACTTGATCCAAACTTCAGCGCCAGTGATTTCCGACAGCGTTTTGGACAGCCGCAGGGGCGTGCGTTCGATCGCGCCGTCAAGCCGTGCAGCCGCGGCGCGAATATCGTCGATAGCGACGTTGGTTTTCGTGGCGGACGGTTTGGCGGCGGGGGCTTGGGTGCTGTCTGGCATGGCGGGAAGGGATAACCGCGTTGCGGGCGCAGTAGCAAGGGCGTCTTGGGCTCCGGTGCGCGCTGTGGTAGGCTATGGGCATGATCGAGGATATCGAAGCCCTGATCGCCCGCCTGCGGGATTTGCCTGAAGAACGCCAATCCGGCATGGCGGCGATCTTGACCAGCGTGTTGGAGGATGAGGCCAACTCAACCCTCACGGATCAAGAGATCACCGCGCTGCAACGCCAACTGGCAAGCCCGAGGCGCGACGCTCCGCCCGAGGATGTGAGCAGCGTTTTTGGCGCCCAGCAAGAATGACCGATCGAGCGCCATTCCGGATTGTATGGGCGCTGGAAGCTTTGGAAGATGTTCAGGCCATCAGGGCCTAGATCCGCCAAGACAAACCCGTTGCCGCACAAAGGGTCGTCACGGCAATTTTGGCGGATGCAAAAGTGCTTTCTGAATGGCCACGACTTGACAGGCCAATCCCCGATCAGCCCCCCCTATGTGCGCCTCGAGAAGCGATATCGATACAGTCTCGTGTATGAGGTCGATGAAACCTCTGACGTCGTGCGGATATTGCGCGTCCTCCATCCGCGCCGGCAGCGCTGACCAGCGCCCGCCGCACCCGCTTCCCTTCACGCCGCGGACGGGCTATCGGGACGCCACCGATTTGACGCCGATTTGGAGCGCGTTCCCCACCATGTCCGTCCGCCGCCTTGCGCCCCCCGAACAGCAGCCCGCCGCTTTCGCCTTCACCGCCGAAACAAAGGCGCAGGCCGATTGGTGGCTGGCCAAATACCCGGCCGATCGCAAAGCCAGTGCGGTGATCCCGATCCTGTGGTTGATCCAGAAACAAGAAGGCTGGGTGAGCGAGCCGGCCGTGCGCACGGTGGCGGACATGCTGGGCATGCCGGTGATCCGGGTGCTGGAGGTGGCCACTTTCTACACGATGTTCCACCTGGCGCCGGTGGGCCGCCATCACCTGCAAGTGTGCGGCACAACGCCGTGTGCGCTGCGCGGGGCGGACGACCTGAAAAAGTTGTGCAAGGCGCGGTTTGGCGACAAATTCCAAGTGACGCCCGACGGCCTGTTTTCATGGGAGGAGGTGGAATGCCTGGGCGCCTGCGTGAACGCGCCGGTGGTGGCGATTCACGACTATTACTATGAGGATCTGGCGCCTGCCGATCTGGAGGCCCTGATCGAGGCGCTGCAGCGGGGCGAGACGATCACCCCAGGGTCAGCCCGCGGCCGGCAGACCAGCGCCCCCAGCGGCGGGGCCAAAACCCTGACCGACCCCGCCTTGTATGACG
>JBIKVO010000346.1:0-3761 GCA_044356795.1 Caulobacterales bacterium | reverse complement strand
CTTTGGAGGCTAGGTTTTCCGCCAGCCACGCGTGCCGCTCGGGTCGCGAACCAAAGCCATGTGAAAAGAAAATCGTCGGCAGTTGTCCAGTGATGGTTTTTGCGTCGCGTGTGGCCAAGGCTTCGGTTGAAAACGGAATAGGCGCACCGCCAGGAGGGCCTGGCAGCTGACCGGGATAACGAATCTCGGCGCCGGGTGTTGAGCTCGGGTACCAAATCATCACCCTCAAAGTGCGCTCTGGCGTTTGCCACTGCACTTCCGTGACGCCGACTGCGAAAGTTCCAAGCTGCGCCAACTCCGGCGCGGCTGCATGCGGTTTACTGGCAGGTACGGCCAAAGCTTGAGCTGCGGGGAATAGCAGCCAAAAGCTGCAAAGCAATGCAAACAGGCGCTTCATGAATGTTCTCTCCCGCAGGCGCAAACCAGCTTGATCCAAATTGGATAAGCCGTCAATAGTGGCGACGACCCGCCATTCGATTGCGCAAACGGTCAGTAGCAAAGGGATAGTGATGACTCTTGCGCAGCCACGCCGCCGCACACGCAAAACGCCGGAAGCTCGACGCGCGGAGATTTTGGATACCGCCGCGCGCGTCGTGCTGGAGGAGGGGTTGAGCGCGGTGTCGATGGAACGGCTCGGCCGCGAAACCGGCATCAGCAAGGCGCTGGTCTACAATTATTTTCCCAGCCGAGACGACTTGCTGGCCGCGCTCTTGAAGCGGGAGCAGGACGAACTGCGAGAGCGAGGGCTGGGCGCTGTAATCCGGGCGCAATCCTATGTGGAGATGATCCGCAGCACCACGCGCATTTATCTGGAACAGGTGGAGCATCGCGGCGCCTTGATCCAGGCGCTTTTGGCGGATCCTTCCGTGGTGCGCCTGATGGAAGATGAAAGTCGCGAAGGGCGTGAGCGGGCGCGCAAATACTTCATTCGCCAAACTGCGAAGGCCTACGGCCTGCGTGCGGACGTCGCCACCGCCGGAGTCGATCTCTTGTGGGCGGTGACGGACGAGGCCGGGCGCCTGCTTGCGCGGGAAGCATTGTCGCTACAAGAAGCTGAGGACTATTGCGTCACCTTGATCACCGGCGCCTTGGAAAAGCTCGCGCGCGGGAGTTAAGCGCTGCGCCACAGGGGTGATGATGCCTTCATGACGCGCGACATCATCAGCATGGCGCATACAACGGCGCCGGTTGAATCGATCGCCTCTGCTTCATGCCACAACACCTCCGTCTGAGGCGTCTCGCCCAAGCCAACGGCCCGCGCTTGCACGCGATAGCGGTTGTCCGCCAGTAGCGGTCCTGCCAGCGCCTGCACTTCGATGGCGCCATAGAGGCCGACGACGCCAAGAGGTAGGGGCGCAAGCAGGTGTTCTGCTGCGCGGAGCAGATCAATTTCCAGATTGTAGGGCAGCGCGCCGACTTGATCGTAGCTGGAGTGACGTTCGGTGATGCGCGGGAGATGCGCATTCAGCAGCGCGCGCGAGATTACAACATCGCGTTGCTCAACATCTGCGCCGATGCGAACGCCTGCTAGAATCCTCACATCCTTTGGCGGTGCAGCCTTCACTAGACGTTGCCGCAGGGCGCTGTTTGGGTCTGGGCCAAGGCTGGCGCTTCCTTCAGCGATCACCGCGCCGGCTTGATCGCGCAGTTCGATGGCAGTGGTCTGGCCCGCCGCGTGCAGCCTTGCCTGCACCGGCTCGCCATCTTGTGTGGCGTTGCGAAAGTAAAGCGATAGCCCGCCGCGCTTTAGCCAGTCGGGTCCGAAATGCTGCGCCAAAAGCGGCGTGCACTGCTCCATATGGATCGATCCCGCCACCGTGCCGCCGCGCAGGCCCAGCGCATTCGCTGTTGCATCGTCATGGATTGTGCCTGCCGCATGTCGCGCGATGTTGTGCGGCGCGCGCCAGGGTCCTACCAGCCAGTCGCCGTCCTGCGTGGCGCTGAAGGGTGCGGCGTTCACAGGCCCAGGATCCGCTTGGCGATGATGTTGCGCTGTACCTCGTCGGAGCCTCCGGCGATGCTGGCGGTGCGTGCTGTGTAGTAGCGCAGTGTTTCGCGCTGCGCCCAGTCGGGCCCAATGGGGAGCATGTTGGAGGTCAGGCTCGCCAGGGCTGGCGCCCAGGGTTGGCTGTACGGGCCGGCGGCTTCCATCAGCAGGGTCGTCAGAGCTTGAATGATACGCGTACCTTCCAGTTTGCAAATCGAGGACTGCGGCCCCGGCGCCCCAGTTCGCGCGATGTCGGAAAGGGTGCGCATTTCGGTGATCTCTAAGGCCTGCAAAGCAATGGCGATCTCGGCGATGCGTGCATGCAGGCCCGGCTCATCCAGCGTGGCGGCGACAGTGCGCAACAGCGCCAGCAGGCGCAGGGACTCTGGGATCATCGCCAAGCTTGTGCGTTCATGCGCGAGAAGCGCTTTAGCATAGGCCCAGCCGTGGCCTTCGTCACCAATGCGATTTTCGATCGGCACGCGCACGCCATCCAGGGTGACGCGGTTGACAGTGTGTTGCCCGTCGAGCGTGATGATGGGCGCCACGCTCACGCCGGGGCTCTTCATGTCGATCAGCAGGAAGGTGATGCCCTCTTGGGGGCGTGCGCCACGTGCGGTGCGCACCAGGGCGAACATCCAGTCCGCAATATGGGCCCAGCTGGTCCAGATCTTTTCTCCGGTGATGATATAGGCATCGTCAACACGCACCGCGCGGGTGGAGATGGCGGCCAAATCGGAGCCTGCGCCGGGTTCGGAATAGCCCTGGCACCACTCAACGCGATCCTCCAGAATTCCTGGCAAGTGGCGGCGTTGCTGCTCCAGCGTACCATAGGTCTGCAAGATCGGCGCAAGCATCATCATGCCCATGCCGCCAAGCCGTGCGGGCACGCCCTGCAGTACGGTCTCGCGCTCCCAGAGATAGCGCTGGATCACGCTCCAGCCGGGTCCGCCTTCTTCAATCGGCCACGTGTAGGCGGCCCACCCGCGGGACAACAGCGCCTTCGCCCAGCGCGCGCGATCTTCCGGGCTGTTGGTGTAGGGGCGCTCTGGCGGAAACTGTTCGCGCACGAAGGCGCGCACCTCTTGCTGAAAGGCGAGGTCTTCCGCGGAGAGCGCCAAGGACATCATGGCGTGGGCGCGGCCGCCGCGAGATCACGCCGGGCGATGGCGTCGCGCAATTGTGCGTGGCGTTGTGCGGTTAGGCGATAGCGCCAGATCAGATAGATGGCCGGGGCCAGGATCAGCGCCGGGAGAATGCCATAAAGGACTTTCAAGGATAGGATTTCCTGCGGGCCATTGCCGCCTGCGGCTTGAAATCCGACGGCGGAGAGCAGGATCAAAGAAAGGCCCTGCCCAATCGCCTGGCCAATCTTGTTGCTCATGCCGATAAAGGCGAAGAACAGGCCCTGCCGTCGCTGGCGGGAACGAGCGGTGTCCACATCCACAGCATCCGCCACCAGTGCCGCGGGAAGCAGCTCGAGCGCGCCAAAGCAAAAACCTTTGGCCATGAAGATGGCGATGAAGAGCGCTTCCTGCCCGTGGCTCAGCGTGAAGGTCGCGAGGTTGGTGACCACCACAATCGAAAACGCCATCGCTAACGCGCGGTGTTTTCCAATGCGGCCGGCGAGCCAGCCCCAGAAGGGCACGGCCAGGAGGCCAACGGTGAAATAGTACACATAGATCAGGCCGATATTCTGCACGCCCACCACGTCGCGCGCGAAGAACAGTGTGATGGTGATCCGGAACGTCTCGGCTACATAGCCAAGGAACAA
>JBIKVO010000345.1:0-3767 GCA_044356795.1 Caulobacterales bacterium | reverse complement strand
CATCAAAGCGACCGGGCCTTCGACGCGGTACTCCTGGGTGACGAGTTTTCCGGTCGCCGGGTCTTTTCCCGTGCTGGCGATCGTCAGTGCGCCCTGGCTCTGCAACAGCTTCAGCGCATAGGCCGCATGGCGCGCGCCTTCTTCCTCCGCGATCGCCAGCGCCTTGTCTTTGAGGTCGGCCTCGCCAATGTAAAAAGGCTCTGGCCCGTCATCGCGCTATAGGCGACGCGCTCTTCCTCCGGGACCATGTCCAAGACCGCATCCATCAGCGCGCTTTTGCCGGCCGCACTGGTCGATTGGATCAGCACGGCGAGCGGCTTATCCAATTTGCGCGACAAAGCCGCCAGATACGCCGCCTGCGCATTGGCCCGCTCGCCGACCACGCCGATCGCTTCGATGTCCGCGCCGATCCGATCAAGCAGGTCCAGCGCCTGCAGCCAGGCGAGGGCCGCAGCTTCCTGCGCCGCGCTCATCGCCGGCGTTTGGGCGTCCGCGGTTGTGGCGGCGTTGAGCCGCTCTTCCTGCACCGCCTCCAGCTGCAACAGCACCAGGCCCAGATCGCGCTTGATCGCCTCCGGCGGAAGCGTGAGTTCGGCGCTCGCTTCCGCGACGAAGGCGTTCCTGGCTTTGGCGCTCAAAAGATCAAGCCCGTCGACATGAAAAGCCTCACCCCGGCGCACCATCAGATTGATCTTCAGGCTCTCCGCGCCGGGATTGCGCGCCAGGCCCCGCGCCCGCCAGATGCGATCGCCCAAGCGGATCACGATGTCGCGGTCGCCGATCTCGGCCTGCGCCACTGTGTCCGCGCGCGGGCCCGGCGGCAGCGGCGAGGCTGGGGCGATAAACGAGTCCGGCGCCGCATCCTCTGCCCGCGGCGCATCGGGCAGCGCTGGCGGGCTGGCTAAGAGAAGAGGCTCAGGATCAGGCGCCGGCGTCGATGCCGGCGCAGGCCTTTCTTCCTCAGCGGCTGCTTCCTCTTCGACGTGCGCATCCGCATCAAGCACGGCGCGCCGCCGCGCGGCGCCGCCGGCCATCCATTCCGCACTGCGCAAAAACGCCCCCAGCGCCTTGCCCGCCGGCGTCACCGTGAGCGCATAGGCGTTGGCGTCCATCCCTTTGGGGAAGTTGACGCGATAGACGCCCACGCCGTGTTTCGCGAGCCGGGCCGCGACATCTTCGGCGCCGCGCGCGCCCGCTTCATCCCGGTCAAAGGCGATCAGCACACGCTTGACCTTGGCGAGTTGGTCTTCGATCTCCTGCGTCAGCCCGCCCGCGCCATAAGCGCTCGTCACATGCCGATAGCCCGCGCACCAAAAGCTCATCGCATCGATCAAGGCTTCGCACAGAATGATCTCTTCCGATGCGGCGAGCGCGGCGCGGTTGAAGATCCCGCGCTGCGGGCCGGGCAGATAGAGATGATCCGGCGTGCCGGGGCGCAGATCGTCCCTGATCTTGCGGCCATAGAGATTGACCACCCGGCCATGCGCATCGAAGAGCGGCGTGACCAGCGAGCCGCGCAAATGCTCATGCCCGCTGTCGCGCAGCACCCCCAAGGCCTGCAGCCGCCCGCGCACATCCGCCCCCGCCTTGCGATTGGCCTGCGGCAGGCGATAGCCCAGCGTGCGGTCCGCATAGCCCAGCTGAAAATGATCGATCAGATCGGGATGCGTCAGACCGCGCTTCTCCAGATAGGCCAACGCCTCCGGGCTCTGCTTCAGGGCCGTGTGATAAAAGCCCGTCACCATCTCCAAAAGTGCCGCGTCCTCGCCCGCCGCGATCACGGGCAGCTTCGCCACCGTCGATTTGACGACCGCCGCCGCCCCCGGCGCCGGCGCATAATCGGCCTTCAACAGCTCCACCGCATGGCGAAAGCTCACCCCCTCGCGCCGCATCACCCAGGCGATCACGTCCCCGCCCGCCGCGCAGCCAAAGCAGCGCCAGAGGTTTTTCTCCGCGCTCACCGACAGGCTTGGATCGCGGTCCTCATGGAAAGGGCAGCAACCGACATGATCCTTGCCCCGCCGCTCCAGCTTCACCCCCGACGCCTCAATGAGACGCACCAGGCTCACCCCCGCCTTCAGACGCTCCAGATCGCCCTCCGGGATGCGCGCCATGGCTGGGCCCTCCAGAATACCGTCAAGGTCTTATTTACGCATCATTGATAACAGCGTATACGCTTCATACCAACCCACCCGCCAAAAAGGAGCCGTTAGGATGGCCGCGTCGTTTTCAAAGTTGCGCCCCATGGCATTTCCCGACCAGCTCACCGCCCTGCGGAAAGATCGCGGACTCTCCCAAAGGGCGCTCGCCGAAATGGTCGGCGTCCATCTCACCCAGATTCAGCGCTACGAGGGCGGCGGCGGCCAGCCGACCCTCGACGTCATTCGCCGCCTGGCCCTTGCTCTATCGGTCAGCGCGGATGCGCTGGTGTTCGACAGCGAGCCGCGCGGTCCCAAGGACGATGACCTGAAGCTCATCCTGGAAGCTGTCGATCGCTTCGACGCCGAGGAGAAAGCCACCGCCAAGACCGTCCTCAAGGGCCTCATCCTCCAGCACCAGGCCCGCCTCTGGGGCCAGCGCACCACCACTGAGCCCGCTACGTCCTAGGAGATCGCCATGCCCGCCCACGCCCAAAGCCAATCCGGCCTCAGCCAAGCCCTCATCGAAAAAATCCGCGCCCTCTCGCCCGAGCGCATCGCCGAGATCGAGGACTTCGTCGATTTCCTCCGCGCCCGCGATAGCGATCGCGCGCTGACCCGCGCGGCCTTGGCCAGCTCAGAGCCCGCCTTCGCCAAAGTCTGGAGCAATCCCGAGGACGACGCCTACGATGCCCTCTGATCTTGGGCCCTCGAACACCGCGACGGCCGGGCCGCCAAAAGCCGCGCCATTCGCGTTCGGGGACGTGGTGCTCGTGCCGTTCCCATTCACCAGCCAGGCCGCCGCCAAACAACGCCCAGCCGTCGTCGTCTCCTCCAGCGCCTATGCCATCGAGCGCCCCGACGTCGTGCTGATGGCCATCACCTCCCAGCTTCGCCCATCGCCCGCGCCCACAGGCGTCAATTGGGGCGAGGCCTGGATCGCCGACTGGCAAGCCGCCGGCCTTCTCAAGCCCTCCGCCGTCAAGCCCATCTTCGCCACCTTCGAGCAGCGCCTCGTCCTGCGCGCCCTCGGCGCCCTCACACCAGCCGACGCAAAAGCCCTCGCCGACGCCATCGCCCGCATCCTCGGACCGCCGCCGCCCGCGCCGCCAGCGTCATCGTGATCGTCGTCGCTGATCGCTTCAGCACCTGAAGCGGATCAAGCCCTTGATCCGCGTCCCCAGCCCCAGCGACGGCGGCGGGCGCAGGTCACATCCCCGGCGCCCGAAGGGACGGAGCGCGTCAGCGCGAAGCGGGGGGTAACGCAACCTGATGTCTGATGGGGCGTCCACCCCATCAGACATCACGTTACACTGCCCCTTTCGGCTGCGATGAACCAAAAATCCTCCCTTCGCGAAACGGCTAGGGATGTCTCACGGGTGCTGACGGGGGACACTAAGTGTGCTGCATGACGCCACGCGACCCAGCGACAAGGCGTCTTTCATCGGATCCTGCCGAGCGGCGCACGATGACGGGGTTGTCTGAGGCGGCGATCACGCTACGGATTGAGAAAAGGCGGCTCAAGCGTTAGGGAAGCTCTGATTTAGGCACAAAATCCGCGCCATAATTGGTCTTTTCTTGCATTCTTGGCTGATGGGGTCGTTTTTTCATCCGATTTTCCCCTAATTC
>JBIKVO010000344.1:0-3776 GCA_044356795.1 Caulobacterales bacterium | reverse complement strand
CTCTACCCTCGTGTCTTGGAAAAGGTGGCGCTTCATGCTGTCTTAGAAAACCGTGCCTCAACCCAGCTGTGCCTATAACTGCTCGAAGGATGCCTTTGTTACAGGCGATGCTCAAAGGCGTGGGCACAAATGCGGGTGGACAAGCCTGCATTCCTGCGCCAGTACGCATCGTCCATACAATGGGTTGAGGGTATGCCTGTGGCCAAGGTTTTGGTGCTCGGCCGTAATGGCCAACTCGCCACGAGTATGCGGATCCATCCGCGCTGGGAAATGACCGCCGCGCCTCCTCTGGAGCTGATCTGCGCTGGTCGCGCCGAGTGCGACATGCGCAACACAGCGGCATTGCGGGCCTTTTTGGCCGATGTGGCGCCGAGCGCGATCATCAATACTGCGGCCTACACAGACGTCGAAGCCGCTGAGGTTGAGCTTTGGCCAGCGGTGGCGTTGAACGCGATCGCCGTGAAAGAGGTCGCGGCGTTTGCGGAAAGTCAGGGCCTCCCGTTTATCCATGTATCGACGGACTATGTTTATGACGGCGCAAAGGGCGAGCCCTATGTCGAGGCCGACTGTGTGCGCCCCATTTCCGCCTACGGGTATAGCAAGGCGCTGGGCGACGACGCGGTGATCAAGCACGGCGGTGTTGTGCTTCGCACGGCATGGCTGTTCAGCGGTCACAACAGGAATTTCGCGCGCACGATGATGGCGCTGGCGCAGTCACGCGATGTGGTGCGGGTTGTCGATGATCAACGCGGCAATCCAACATGCGCGGATGACTTGGCAAGCGTGTGCATCGCGTTGGCCGAGCGCATGATCGCTGGGGAGAAATTTCTGCCGCTGTATCTCGTCGCCGGCGGGCCGCCAGCAACGTGGGCCGACTTGGCGGACGCCGTTTTTGAAGCCATGGCGGCGCATGGTCTGCGGCGACCGCGCCTTGATCGCATCACGACCGCTGAGTACCCGACCAAGGCCAAGCGCCCGCTCGATACGCGCCTTGATACATCGCGGTTCGAGGCAGCGTTCCCGGATATCAATCTGGATTGGCGTCCTGCAGTGACTAAGGCGGTTGCCGTAAGCGTCGCGCAAAATGCAGCCGCCTGAGCGGCTTGAGGTTGCCTGACTCATGTGCGATGGAGCGCCGCAGGGTTGGGGAATCCGCGTGTCCCTCCAAACGCGTTGGGAGAACTTTGATGTCAATGAATAGAGACGCGCTGGGCGCTGTGTTTAGACAATGTTTGGAGATGCCGGCGGACGCGCCCGTCGATGATTTGACATACAATGAAAGCCCAGGGTGGGACTCTATCAATCACTTGAACATTGTCGCCGCGATTGAAGAACGTTTTGGCATTATGATGGAAACGGACGACGTTTTGGATATGTCGAGCTTTTCCAAAGCCATTGAAATACTTGCGAAATATAATGTCGACGCGTGAGCTATCTGGGCAGGTCGTGCTGATCACGGGCGCGTCGCGCGGTATTGGTGCAGCCATTGCTTTGCAGGCGGCAAGGGCGGGCGCGCATGTGGTGCTGACGGCGCGCCACGCACAGGAGTTGGCGCAGTGCGCAGAGCGTTGCTGCGCTGAGGGCGTCGAGGCGCTGGAAGCGCCGGGCGATATCGCCGACGCGAAATTCGTCGCAGAGTTGTTCAAGCTAACCTTTGCCAAGTTCAGTCAATTGGATGGGCTTGTGAATAATGCCGGCGCGCTGGCCGATGGCGCCATCGGCATGTTTCGCTCCGAGCGTATTGAAGAGGCGATCCGGGTCAATCTCATTGCAGCGATCGAATGCACGCAGCTCGCTGTTCGCTTTATGAGCCGGAGGAAATCAGGTTCGATCGTGAACATGACATCCGTAATGGGCACATCGGGCGCGGTGGGGCAGGCCGTTTATGCTTCGGCAAAAGCCGGGCTGATTGGCTTGACCAAGGCGAGTGCGAAAGAGGTCGGCCCGAAAGGCATTCGCGTGAATGCGATCGCGCCAGGTTTGATCGACACCGCTATGTTGAGCGGCCTTTCCGAGGAACAGCGCGCCGCCCGGGTGCAGAATATTGCGCTTGGGCGCGTCGGCGCTCCCGAAGAGGTGGCGGACCTCGCTGTGTTTCTCCTCTCGCCGCGTTCGCGTTATATAACCGGCCAAACCATCGGGATCGATGGCGGCCTTGTGATATGAGCGCCTCGGGAGACACTGATGAGCCTTCTGAATGCTGCATGCGGCGATGAGCGCGTGGCGGTCATTGACGCCGCTGATGGAGCCCATCTGACGTATGGCGCGCTGCGTGAAGTGACGCGCAGCGCGTCGAAGGAATCTGGCGTGTCCTTTCTGATTGCACGCAATCGCGCCGCAATTGTCCAAGCGTTGTTCCACGAGTGGGCGAGCGGTCGCGCGGTGGGGCTGCTCAACCCAGATTTGCCGTCCGCGTCGCAACAGGCGTTGATCGATCTGTATCGGCCCCATCGTTTAATCGGATTTCGCGCTGATCTTGAATCTTTAGCGGGGCCTTATCGCTCCGATGGCGCGATGTTTGGCGATGTCGCGGTGATGCGGCGGAACACTCCGAATGCGCCGAATGTGCATCCAGATTTGTTTTTGTTGTTAGCGACATCGGGCACGACGGGCGGCGCAAAGTTTGTGCGCCTCAGCCAAGCCAATTTGAAGGCCAACGCCAACGACATCGCGTTGGCGCTCGGCATCACATCGAACGATGTCGCGCTGGCGCACTTGCCGCTGCATTATTCCTTCGGCTTGTCGGTGATCACGTCGCATCTTTCATCGGGCGCCAAAGTGGTGCTGAGCGAAGTCGGGCTCATCAGCGCCAAACTTTGGGAAGCGTGCCGGCGCTATGGCTGCACATCTCTGTCTGCGGTGCCAGCGCATATGGATATGTTGCAAAAACTGACCCTCCGTCGGCTGAAAGTCGATACGCTCACTACGGTGTGTCAGGCTGGCGGGCGCGCGGACCGCACCACACTCGAGGCCATCCATCTCGAACTCTCCCAGCGCGCCGGCGGGCGCCTTTTCGTCATGTATGGCCAAACCGAAGCGTCGCCGCGCATGACGACATTGCCGGCCGATAAGTTCCAGGAAAAACCGGGCTCCGTCGGTTGTGCGCTCCCTTCTGGTCGATTGCGCATCGAAGGTGAGGATGGAGCGCTTTGTGCGCCGGGAGAAACGGGCCAGGTGGTTTATCATGGGGCGAACGTGATGATGGGCTATGCGGCCACGGCGGAGGATTTCGCGCTTGGTGACGTTACGGGCGGTCGTCTCGTCACAGGCGATCTTGGCTATCTGGACACCGAAGGCTATTTGTTTTTGACAGGGCGTGTTGCACGCTTTGCGAAAGTGGCTGGGCTGCGGATCGCGCTCGATGAAGTTGAACGCATTGGTGGTGAATTGGCGTTTTGCGCCGCGATCGATGCAGGTGATCGCGTGATTGTCGTTACGGCGACGCCTGCCTCCGGCAAGGACGAACTGGCGAAAGCTCTTCTGCAAAAGCTCTACGATGCAACGTCTGCACCACTGCGCTCTTTCGACGTGCGCTTTGTCGACGAGTTGCCGCGGAAGAGTAATGGAAAGCTGGACTATAAGGCACTCAAGGAGGCGCTAGTCCCGTGACCAATCTTTTTGATATTCCGCAATGGAGTTTGAAGCAGGCGGAAAAGGAAGCCACTCTGTTTCCCGCCTTGCGAGACCTGACAGAAGCCCACTACGATCGTAGCCCCGAGTACCGTAAAGTACTTGATGCGGTATGGCCGCTGTGGCGTGAAGCACAGCGGCTTGAG
>JBIKVO010000038.1:0-13290 GCA_044356795.1 Caulobacterales bacterium | reverse complement strand
TCAAGGTCTGCGAGGAATTGTTTTCCGCGGCCCGCACTGAGTTCAAACACATGGAGTATTTTTACTTCCACAACTGCCTTTATGAAACCGTTTGGAAAGACAATCGCCGGCGCCAGACCGAGAAGCTCAATACATGGGATGTGCTGCACAAATACCCGCATGATTATAAAGTGGTGTTTGTGGGAGACGCCACCATGAGCCCCTACGAAATCACCTATCCCGGCGGCAGCGTGGAGCATTGGAACGAAGAACCCGGCGCGCACTGGCTGTTGCGGATGCACGAGATTTATCCAAGCCTCGTATGGCTTAATCCCACGCAGCAAAACGCCTGGGAGCACACGCCTTCGATTGGCCTGGTGCGCGACATTATCGGCGCAGATCGGATGTTCCCAATGACGCTCAAAGGCCTAGACGGCGCGATGCGTACGCTGAGCCGCTGAGGCAAGACCAAAGGATATCGCAGGGGGTTGCCGCCCATTTTGCAGGGGTTGGGGCGGCAATGTGACAGTCTGCCTGGATTGGATATCGCCACCGCGTTGGTGGATATCCCGCGGGACCGTTTCGATGCGCCCGGCCCCGGCGCCCTTTCCTTCTTCGACGTCATCGCTGACCCCCTCCGCCTTTGCCTGCCTGGCGGCGCGCTGAAAGCCCGGCTGCATCCGCCGAAAAATGAGACACAGCAGCCCCTCACCCTCTTCAATGAGCTATCGCCGATAGTCGGCGACGCCGGGTTCGGCTCAGGCGGCGGCGTGGGCTTGAGGAATGGCTTCGGCCTCAAGTCCGTCTTTGAAGCTCACTCCGGCGATGATCTTGGGCAATTGGTTCGGCCCATCGAGGCGGCGCCAGGATTTCTGCGCCTCATCGATGAGCTTGAACTCCATGACAAGCGCGGTCGCATTCGACAAGCAACCTTTTGATCGCACCGTTCGATGACGCACCGTCGCGAACGTGCTTTCGATAGGGTTCGTCGTGCGCAAATGCTTCCAATGTTCCGTGGGAAAATCATGGAAGGCGAGCAGCGCGACCTTGTCTTTCTTCAAGCATTCCACCGCCTTGTCGAATTTAACGCCATAGGTTTCCACGAAGAGATCGAAGGCGCTCGTCGCATCGGCGCGTGTTTCGGCTTGCCAAATGTCGTGCAGTGCGCGCTTGGCTTTTCCCTGCATGCTCTTCGGTAGTTTATTCAAAACATTCGCGGTTTATGCACCCAGCAGCGCTGTTCTTTCGTCTTCGGCCAGATTTCGCCGAGCGCTTTCCAAAACCCCAGCGCGCCATCGGCGATCGCCAATTCTGGCGCGATGGAAAGGCCCCGGCGTTTCAGGTCAAGAAGAAGACCATGCCAATCTTCTGCGCTTTCACGCGCGCCGATGATGACGAGGATCGCTTGACGCTCTTCTTCAAGCCGGTCCTGCAGATAAATGCCGTCCGCCCAGACGTAAACATAAGCGCGGGCGCTAAGATCGCGCGCTTTCCAACGGGCGAGCGCGCCTTGCCAGCCTTCTTTCAATCGCGCGATGCTGGAGGCGGAAAGACCAGGCGCATCCGCGCCAACGCGCGCGGCCAGCGCTTCTTCAAAATCGCCGGTGGAAACGCCCTTCAGATAAAGCAGCGGGATCAAGGCCTCCAAGCTCTTGGAACGGCGCGCATGGGCCGGAATGAGCGCTGAAGAAAATCGAATGCGCGCAGGATCGTCGGCGCTGGCGACGCGGTCACGCACCCGCGCGCCGCGCACGGTGACGGCGCCGATCCCCCGTCAGGATTTCTCGTTGCGGCATATGGCCATGACGGACAACGCGCCGGCGGCCGTCTTCGGTCTTCACGTCCAAATGGCGGGCAAGGAAGGCGGTGACCTCCGCTTCAACCACCCGCGCCAAAAGCGCTTGCGCCCCATCGCGCAACACGGCGCTCAGCGCATCCGTAAAGCTTCCTGGCTGAATCAGTTCGGCAACGATATGCTTGGTCACGGCGTATCCCTGCTTTGGTGGAGAAGTGGAAGGCTTAGCACCCCCACGATACGCCGCCCTCCCGTTTCACGCCGTCACCAAGATTGTCACCAAGATTGTCACCAAGATTCAGGCATAGCTCCTCTTCAATCAAGGCGGCGGCTGTGTTTCAGCGTCTGCCAACTTGTTCTCGCCGGCCGTATTTCCGACAATGGTTCTGAGTGTGAATACGCGCGCATGGGCGCGCGTGACGGCCTGATTCGTAGACGCCGAGGCAAGGCATGAATCGTCGAAACATGATCTTGGGATCGGTCGGGCTCGCGGCGCTGCCGTGGCATCCGGCCGCGGCTCAATCCCTCACCCAAAACGACCCGCCAGCGCCATCGGTTCGGTTTGCGGGGGCGGCCCGATACAGCCTTGAGCGCGGCGGCACCGGTTTCTTGGTTATGCGCCATGGCGTCATCCTGGCCGAGGATTATCCCAATGGCGGCAATGTTTTGGGCACCATCGCACTTGGCCAGATCAGCACCACCTATGCCATCATACTCGCCGCCGCCTTGGTGCGCGAGAGACTGCTGAGCCTGGATGAGCCGGTCTTTGTCAGTTTCGCCGAATGGGCGCAGGACCCCGTCAAACAACGCATTTCCGTGCGCCATCTGTTGCAGCAAACCGCAGGTCTGCAGCCGCGTCCGCCGGGGGCGCCCACGCCCACGGTGGCCGAGGCATTGGCGCTTCCCAGCATCGACGATCCCGGGAACATCTTCAGCGACGACCCCGCCAGCGTGCAGATCTTCGCCGAACTGGCGCGGCGAAAACTGTCCGACGCCGGCGCCCCATCCGATCTTGCGCTCTATCTGCAGTTGCGCGCGCTGGATGAGATCGGCGCCACACCGATCAGCTGGCAACGCCAAGCCAATGGGCTGATCGACCTTGCCCAAGGCGCCAGCTGCTCGCTGCGCGCGCTGGCGCGGATGAGCGAATTCACCCGGCGTCGCGGTCTTTGGCGGGCGCAATTCCAGGTCAGTCCGCAAACGATCGACGCCGCCGGCATCGGCTCGATCGCCTCGCGCGGGCGCGTTGGCATGGGGTGGCGGCGGTCAAACGGGGAGCCGCTGATAACCGGCGAGATAATGACCGCCCCGTCTGACCTATGGGGGCCGCGCGATATTCCGGAAGATGTGCTGTTTGGACTGGGGCCGGAGGGGCTGCGCAGCTTCATTATCCCATCGCGAGCGGTGGTGATTGCGCGGGCGGGCCTGGGGGGCGCGGCATGGTCTGACGCGGCGTTTCTGCGCGCCGTCTTGTTAGAGAGCTGAAGGAGGCCTGCGATCAGCCGCCCGCTGGCGACAGGCCGTTAATCCGGCTGTTTGAAGCTGCATGCCAACAACGCAAGCACAACACCGCCCAGCGCCGCCAGACTGCCCTCAAGCACAGCCAGATTGCCGCCGGCCAATGCGGTTGCTTCATCAGCGCGACCGCTAGCGTGCAGCAATTGCGCCCCGATCAAGCCACCCACCGCCCCCAGCAACGTGTTCAACAGCGGCCCCCAGCTCTCGGTGCGCCGGATCATGCCGGTGACGTTTCCGCCGATCGCCCCGGCCGCGGCCTGCATCAAATAAGGCAACGCCAACATCAGGAGATGGCTGTCGGTCATGGGGGATGGTTCCGCTGCATCGGCAGACTTATTCACAATATTATTGTTACTGGACCGTAATTACACTGTCAAAGGTCAGAGTTTTCTCAGCCAAGGGCGCTTCGCAATAGCGCTTCGAGCCGGTCCCACTTCTTGTAGCGACGCACCTCCGGGGCGGAATTGGCGATGGACTCCCGCAGGGCGGCGCGCACATCTGGCCGACCCGCCAGCGACGCGAGCGGGTCAAGGCTGACACGGATCGTGAACAAGACGCCGCCGCTCTCAGGCAGTCGGCGGATGGTTTGCCGCTCAACCCGCAGATGCAGGACAGCGGCGGCGTCTGTGGCCGGGATGGCGGGGATCCTGTCCCACAAAGGCGCGCTTGCGGGGGCATAGCGATCAGGGCCGGGTTGCACCGTCCAATTGTGCCGCTCCAACACGAGATCGGGCCGCAAGGCTGAAAAGACGCGGGAAATCCGCACGCCCAGGCCTTGAGCACCGTCCGCCAACCGGTCCGGAACCGGACCATGCAGGAGGCTGATATCGCGGCCGATGGCCTCGGCCGCGGAGAAGAAAGTGGGCGCACACAGCGTCAGGGCCGTCACAGTCCACTGCCCGTGCAACGGCTGCACAACAACGAGGTCGTCCGAGACCGCCCGACTGGCCTGGAGAAGATCACCCGTTTCTGCAACACCGACCGCCCGCTCCACCAGACGCGCAGCCTCGGCGCCGGCCGGCTCGCTCTCCGGCAGAGCGGCGAACACACCCGCTTGTCTCGGGTCGACCAAGGCTGTTTGGATCAAAGCCGCCTTCTCAGGCAGGCATGCCGCCTCCCAATCGGGGGTAAGCCACTGGGCCTCGGGAATGGGCGCAAGCCCCACAGTGAACGCCGCCGGCCCATCCAGAAATGGACTTCGTGGCGGGCGGCGGCCCGACGGCGACCCTGGCGCCGATGGCACAGCCGCCACCGGGCCTACTGATCGCCGCCGTTGCCGCGCCAGCTGCGAGAGATGTCGCTCGTGGCCTTTTGGGCGCCCTGTTCGGCGTCTTCCCATTCATGCGCTGGCCGGCACACACGCTGGCCCCGGCCCAGGCGGCTGCCGGTTCCGGTTTGCACGCGCTTGCATACCATCTGATCATTGGCGCGTTGGGTTTCAGTCGCCGACGGGGCGACGGGGGCTTCAGGGGAGGCCGGCTGGGTGACTGCTGCAGGCGCGGCCGGCGGCGTCGGGGACGTCGGGGTATCGGCCAACAATACGAGGGCGAAAAGGAAATCGATCATCGGGCCTCTGACTAACAATTCATGATTTTGAAGTAAACCATTATGGGCGTGAAGCCAAGGCGAACACTGCGGCGCGCGGCGTGTTGCGCTGCCGGCGCAAGGCGCGACAGTTCAATGAAAATCACGGCTTTTCGGTAACAAAAGCGCTGCTCTCGCGG
The DNA here is from genome assembly GCA_044356795.1 of Caulobacterales bacterium. Lineage (GTDB taxonomy): Bacteria > Pseudomonadota > Alphaproteobacteria > Caulobacterales > Aquidulcibacteraceae > JBIKVO01. The sequence goes on along the minus strand of JBIKVO010000038.1, from coordinate 8,274 downwards.
CACGCTCCTGATTGCGCAAGCCACCCGATGCGCGCGCATCGACCGTGATCCCGGAGCGCGCCTCGTCCGCCCGCGCCATGCCCTGCTTCTGAAACGCCACCGCCCCATCCGACAAGTCCGCAAGGCGTGCGGTGTGATCGGTCAAGCGCTCAGCGATCACATGAATCACGCGCCCCTCCCGCTGCAGCTTACCGCGCACCGCCAACAGCCGCGCGCCCAGCACACTCTTGCGCGCCTGCGCAAACAGCTTCGGCCACACGATCACATTCATCGCGCCCGTTTCATCCTCCAGCGTCATGAAGATCACCCCGCTTGCGGTGCCGGGCCGCTGACGCACCAGGACCAAACCGGCAATTTCTATGCGCCGATCCAGCCGCGCCACCACCAATTGATCGGCGCGCGCCATGCCCAGGGTGTCAAATTCGGGCCGGAAGAACGATACCGGATGCGCCTTCAAGGACAACTTCAAACGCGCATAATCATGCGCCACCTGTTCACACAGCGGCATCAGCGGCAGATGGGGGTCCGCCTCGGGGCCAAAATCGCGCGCCGCAGCAAAAAGCGGCAGATCATCCCGGCGCTCGGCCTTTGCCTGCCACAGCGCACCGCGCCGATCGAGCGCGAGTGAGCCAAACGCATCCGCATGGGCGAGCTTTTCAAGGCTTGCCGGCGTCAAGCGCGCGCGCTTGCGCAGATCCTCAACCGTCACAAACCGGCCGCCAGCCGCCCGCGCCGCGACAATTTTTGCCGCGCACGCCTCAGAAAAACCGGTGATCTGATGCAGGCCAAGACGCACAGCGCGGCGATCGCCGTCCGGCTCCAAAATTGTCTCCCAGTCGCTATGGTTTACATCCGGCGGGCGCACCACAACCCCATGGGCGCGGGCGTCGCGCACCAATTGGGCAGGCGCATAAAAGCCCATCGGCTGGGCGTTCAACAGGGCCGCGCAGAATACATCAGGATAATGCTTTTTCAGCCATGCCGAAACATAAACAATCAGCGCGAAACTGGCTGCGTGGCTTTCGGGAAAGCCGTATTCACCAAAGCCCTCAATCTGCTTGAAGCAGCGCTCGGCGAAGGCGCGGTCATAACCGCGCGCCGCCATGCCCTCCACCAGACGCAATCCAAACTGGTGGATAATGCCAACTTTGCGGAACGTCGCCATCGCGCGACGCAGCTTGTCGGCCTCACTCGGGGTGAAGCCGGCCGCGACAATCGCGATGCGCATCGCCTGCTCCTGAAACAAGGGCACGCCCAGGGTTTTTGCCAGAACGGCCTTCAACTCTTCGGAGGGATAAGACACCGGCTCCATCCCCGCGCGGCGGCGCAAATAAGGATGCACCATATCGCCTTGAATCGGACCCGGCCGCACAATCGCCACCTCGATCACCAGATCGTAAAAACAGCGCGGCTTCAATCGCGGCAGCATGCTCATCTGCGCCCGGCTTTCGATCTGGAACACCCCGACCGTATCTGCCTCGCAGATCATGTCATAAACGGCGGGATCTTCGGGCGGGACCGAAGCGAGGCAAAAGCGCTTGCCATAATGGGTTTCGATCATCGCAAACGCCTTGGCCACTGCCGTCAGCATGCCCAGCGCCAAAATATCAATCTTCAAGATGCCAAGCGCGTCGATATCGTCCTTGTCCCACTCGATGAAGGTACGATCCGCCATTGCGGCGTTGCCAATCGGCGTCATCTCCTCCAGCGGACCGCGGGTAATGACAAAACCGCCGACATGCTGCGATAGGTGGCGCGGAAAACCAATCAGCGTTTGCGTCAGATCCAGCGCCATGCGCAGGCGCGGCTCCTGCGGGTCAAGTCCCAATTCGGTGCGCACATGCTCATCCTGCGGCCCACCGCTTGACCAGCCCCACAAGGTCCGCGCGAGGCCATCAATCACATCAGCCGACAGACCCAGAGCCTTTGACACCTCCCGCACAGCAGAGCGGCCGCGATACGTGATCACGGTTGCAGCAATTCCGGCGCGATGACGGCCATAGGTTTCGTAGATGTGCTGGATCACCTCTTCGCGGCGTTCGTGCTCGAAGTCGACGTCAATATCGGGCGGTTCTTTGCGCTCCGGCGAAACGAAGCGTTCAAACAACAGGTCCACCTTGGTTGGATCAACGGCGGTGACGCCGAGGCAATAACACACCACCGAATTGGCCGCCGATCCGCGCCCCTGGGCCAGGATATTCTGGCTTTTTGCAAACGCCATGATCGCGCGCACGGTAAGAAAATACTTCGCATAATCGAGTCGTCCGATCAGCGTCAGCTCATATCGGATTGCGGCTTTTACCGCCTCAGGCACACCGCCTGGATAGCGCCCGCGCGCGCCTTCAAAGGTCAAACGCTCCAAGCTTTCCATGGCGGTTTCACCGGGATGGACGACCTCATCAGGATATTCGTAGCGCAACGCATCAAGGCTGAAATGGACATGGTCCAATAGGGTTTGATGGGCGGCGAGCGCGTCCTCAAAGCCGCGGAACAAACGCTGCAATTCCTGCGGCGGTTTCAGCGCGCGTTCGGCATTGGCTTCCAGGCGAAAGCCGGCGGCGTCGATCGTGACATGCTCGCGGATACAGGTGAGAATGTCAGCAAGCGCGCGCCGTTCGCTGGTATGGTACAATGCATCCTGCGTTGCGATTAGCCGCAAGCCAAAGCGCGCCGCCTGCGCCCGCGCCGCAATCAACCGCTCCAGATCATCGCTGTGATAAGCGCGCCGCACCGCCACAAACACAAGCCGCCTGCACGCGATGTGCGCAGCACATTGGGCCAACGCAGCATCATCGGCCTGCATGATGATCCAAGCCATTCCCTCGGCATGATCAATCAAATCATCAAGGCCAAGATCACACGCCCCTTTTTCCGCGCACCGATTGCCGCGAGTCAACAGCCGGCACAAGCGCCCATAGGCGGCGCGATCGGTGGGATACGCAACCGCCTCAAACCCGCAGCGCGTGACAAGGCGTGCGCCTACCAACAGCCGCATCTGGGCTTGCTTGGCGGCCTTGTGCGCGCGCACCACGCCCGCCAGCGTGTTGCGATCCGCCACGCCAATCGCGCCAAGCCCCATCGCCTTGGCCGCCAGCACCATCTCATCGGGATGGGACGCGCCGCGCAGAAACGAGAAATTGGTCGCAGCAACGGGTTCGATGATGGCTGCGGTCATGGGAAGCTGCCATGCACAAACCAGCGCGGACGATCGGTTTCAACGCCGTATAGTCCCTCGCGATACAGCCACAATCGTCGGCCTTCTTGCGTTTCAACGCAGAAATAATCCCGCGTCTTGCCTGAATTTTGTTCAGACGGCAGGGTGCGCCACCATTCCTCGGCGATGCGCTCTGGTCCCTGCGCGCGGGCGACGCGAAAACTCAAGCGCCGCCAGCGAAAACTGCGCGGCGGCCCGTCTGGCGTCTCTGCGAGCGCTTCGATCGGTTCGGGCCGGGGCAGCAGAAACAAGGGCCGATCGCTGCGCGGCTGCACCGGGGCTGGACCGGTGCGCGCCTGTGCGCGTTCGGGCATGTGGCTTTCGCGCCCGCGCGCAGCGATCACCGCGTCCGCGCCCAGCCGCGCGCGCACATTATCAAGCAATCCCATGAGCGCATGATCAGCCTCCAGCGCGCGCGCAGCCGTCGGATCAAGATCAACCGCGTGCGCTTCCAGGCGCTCAAACTGCACCGCCGTCAGCAGCGCCGCCTCAATGCCAAAGCCGAAGTCACGGCCCTGCAGCGTGCGTCCGATCCGCTCATGCAGCACGCGAAACACCTGTGCTGGGTTGGTTTGCGGGTGGGCGAAACCGGCGGTGAGCGAGAGCGTGTCCTGGCCAACGGTGAACAGATCAAGCCGCACACGGCGCACGCCGGCGCCGGCGTCTCTGGCCTGCGCACACAGCCCCGCCACACAATCGCGCACCACCGTTTCCAAGGCTTCCGGCGTGATGATAGGCTCAAGCAGCCGACGCAACACAAACAGCCGCGTTGCTGGCGCAAGCGGATCCAGCGGCTCGGCCGCAGCCCCGCTGGCCTGATCAAGGCGCTGCAACAAGACCGGCCCGAAGCGACGCGCAAGGCTTGCCCGCGCGATGCCCATGACATCGGCGATGCGCTTGAGGCCCAGCGCGCGCACGTTATCGGCAAGCGCGGCGGGCAAACGCAGCGCGGCAGGCGGCAAGGCCGCAATCGCATCAAGGCCCACACCACAGGGCGCGACAAAACCCGTCTGCGCGCGACGGTCAAAACCTGCGAGGGCGGCTGCGATCCCGATCGTATCGGCGGCGGCGACCCGTGCGGTCAAACCAAGCGCGCTGAACTTGGCTTGAATGGTTGCAAGCAAGCCCGCTTCGCCGCCAAACAGATGTGACACGCCGGTGATGTCGAGCATCAGGCCATGCGCCTCAAAAGCGTCCGGCGCGGGGGCCGTGAACGGACTGAAACAGGCGCACCAGCGCGCCAGGCGCATCAGGTCTTGATCCTCATCGGCGGTCGGACGCGGCGCGTGGCGCAGTGCTGGAACCATCGCGCGCGCATCCGCCAGCGGCAGACCCGCCACTAACCCTTGCCTCAAAGCCGCGGCATTGAGGCTGCTGAGACGCAATGCGCTTTTGACGGTTTGCGTCAGCGCGAACGGCGTTTCTGCATCGTCGTCATGCAGCCGCCGCCAGCGATCCGTCGGCCAGAACGGCAAGAGGATGAAAGCCACGCGCCGCATCGCACCACTCCATCAGAAAATCCCGTTCTCGGCTTTGGGCCATGCGCCGGCGAACCCGCAGCGCGAAGCGACCGGGGGGAATAAGGATCGCCGGCAAGCCCTGCCCCCGGCTCCAGGCCGGCGCGGCGCTGGGTGCTGCCTGCACCAGCCAGTGGGAGCGGGCGGTTTCGGCCGCCCCAAGGATCACCCCAAACCCGCCGCCGGCTTCGGCCGCCAGTTGCAGACGGCGCGCGCAGGCGCCGGCAAAGCCGCGCCCCGCCTCCAGCACCACCGCCCCCGCGCCACGGCAGCGCAACGCCTCCTCCGCCGCCCACAGCGCGTCTTGATTGGTGCGCGCACGCACCTGTACCAGCCGCGCTGGATCCAAGCCAAAGCCCGCCAGCCCCGGCGCATAAGGCGCGCCAAAATCGAACACTGCCGGCGCCCGCACCCAGATCAAGGCCCCCGGCAATACGGCGAGCGCCCGCGCTGCCAGCGCCGCCGCAAAGCCCAAAGCGGCCGGCTGATCGCCGTGCGCGCCCGGTTGCACCGCATGGACCGCCCCGCTTGGCAAGCCGCCTTGGGGCAAGTCGGCGTCAAAATCGGCATGGCCAAGACCAATCCGAGGCCCTTCCGCACGGGCCGGCGCCGTCAGCCCCGCCAGCTGCGCGCGCAGGGCCGCCACCGCCTGGCGGCGGGTTTTCCCGGCTCCAGCCGGGGTCGCAGAAGGCGCGTCCACATGCGGCCCTGTCTCGGGCATGGACCCAGCGCAGCGGTAAATTAGATCATAGGACATGGCGATGGCGACGAATGTTCCTTTTATGTTCTTTATTTGCGCCCTCGCCCCCGCCTGTCAAGCCGCATCGCGGCGTCCAAACTGCATTGTTCTCCCCAGCCCCGATTGCACACGCACCGCACGAAAGGCTAAGCTTTTGTGAACAGCTGTAGCGCTCAACCCATCCGCGGGCATTCCCGCAATGCCAGACTCGCCGTACAGAACCGGTCCCTGACGGTGACCGAACCTCCACCGGATTTCAGCGAACAGGAGGGCGCTCGCGCGCCGCTCAGTCGATGGCTTCGAACCCCGCCCCTCAGATCGCCCTCTCCTGTGCGGTCAGCGACCGCCCGGCCGCCCATGACATCGCCATGGCGCTCACAGCCCAGGGCTATCGCGTGGCGCCCATCGAGATGGGCCCACAGCAGGTCGCAGAGCAGTATGGCGTCGCGCCGGCGGTTCTGGTGATCTGGTCGGCGGCCTCGGCGGCGTCCAAATGGGTCGCGCAGGAGGCCAAGTCGGCGCTCGCGCGCAACGCGCTGGTTGAAGTCGCCTTGCAGCCGGTGCGCGGTGATGCACCCGCAGCCGCACTCCCCCCGATTGGCTTTGATGGCTGGGACGGCCAGACCGACCATCCAGCGATGAAGGAACTCAAGCGCCGGCTGCGACCGATTATCGGCGCGGCCGGCAGAAAAGGCGTGTCGATTACACAGGCAACGCCGTGGGCCTTAGGCGCTGTGGTGGTGGTGATGTCGGCCGTGGCGATCAGCGTCAGTCTTGCCACCCGGGCGCCAGCCGGCGACGCCCAAGCCGCCGCCGCACCGCCGATAAAACCGATCATCGCCACCGGCCCGATCGGCGCCCCGAATACCCCCGTCATCGCCTTGCCTCCCACACCGCAACCCGCCGCCACCACCCTGCGCCGCGCAGGGCCCGCAAAGTCGGACGCCAACACCGCCCTATCCGACGCCCTCGACACGCCCGCCGCCACCGACCGCGATCGCGGCTTTTCACGCGAAGATATCGCCCAGATGAAAAAACGCCGCCAGGCGCGCGCCAAGCAGCAAGAGGCCGCCCCCGCCGAAACACCGGTCGAAGGCCCGCCGATGTAAGGCGAAAGTCTGGCGGCCCGCACCGGCCCTTTCCGCCGTCATCAATCGCCTGCTACAAGCGCTGAATGGATATTATCACTTTTGCCGCCGCGGCCGCCTTTGGCTATTTGCTTGGATCGATCCCGTTTGGATTGGTAATCGTGAAGGCCGCGGGCCTCGGCGACATCCGCGGCATCGGCTCCGGCAATATCGGCGCCACCAATGTGTTGCGCACCGGCCGCAAGGATCTGGCGTTGGCCACCTTCCTACTTGACAGCGGCAAAGCGGCGATTGCGCTGGCGGTGGCGCAGGCGCTGGGCACGACCGCCTTCGGCGATGCAACCGGCGCCTTGATTGGCATGACAGCAGGTGGGGCGGCCTTTCTTGGCCAGTGTTTTCCGGTGTGGCTCAATTTCAAGGGCGGCAAGGGCGTGGCGACCTTTTTTGGCGTGTTGCTGGTGGCCTTGCCGATCGAAGGGCTGGCGGCGGGGGCGATTTGGATTTTGACGGCTATCTTGTCGCGCACATCGTCGCTAGCGTCGATCCTGGCGGCCTGCGCGGCGCCGCTGGCGGCGTTCTTACTCAATCCCAACGCTTGGTTCTGGCCCACCATTTTTTGTCTGATTTTGTGTGTGCTGATCCTCTACCGCCACCAAGCTAACATCGCGCGCCTAGTGTCGGGAACAGAGCCGAAAATCGGTGATCGCGCGAAATCGACCGCATCGGAAACGCACGCCAACGACACAGGCCCGGTGTAACGCGCATTCTGGCCAAGGCCGAGCCGCTGGCATGGGCGCAACTGGCGCGCACCCCGCGCATCGGCCCGGTGACGTTGCCGGCCCTGATGGACCGCTTCTGTGACGACGCCGAGCATGACGCCCTGAGCGCCATGGGTGGGCGTTGGCTGTGTGCGTGCGTGCCGCATTATTCCATCCTGCTGGGCGCTGGATCCCGGCCCGGCGATGATCGCGGGCTTGGGGGAGCCTGCTTTGCAGCAGCGCACAACCATTGCGCAGGTCGGCGCGCGCGACGGGTCCGCGCCCGGCCCGAAGCTGGCGCAAACTTTTGCGGCAGAGCTGTCGCAAGCGGGCTATGTGGTCGTGCCTGGGCTTGCCCGCGGCGTTGATACGGCGGCGCATACGGCGGCCTTGTCTGGCGGCGCCGCAGCGGTGCTGGCGGGCGGGCCTGATCGTCCCTACCTCGTTTCTATTCGCCGCAAAATTTTGCCCTGTTTGACGCCATCAGCCAATGCGGCATTGTGGTGGCGTCGGCGCGGCTGGGCTTGCAGGCGCGCGGGTTGCGTTCCGCAGCGCAATCATTTGATCTCAGGGTTATCGCAAGGCGTGGTGGTGATTGAAACGGCCTTGCGGTCGGGCTCGCTGATCACGGCCGATGCGCTTGAGGCGTTAGGCCCATTCCAGTCGATTGCACGGTCGCCGCGCCCCGGCCCTGCGCCGCTGGACGCACGGCCCCCGGTAGCGAGGATCAACCCTGGTTGCGCGCCTTGTTAGGCTGATGTCGCCTATTCCCCTGCATATCAACGATCTCGCCCGCCTTGCCGGCGCCGATATCCGGGCGGTTTCCGCGGCGGTGGTGGCGTTGGAGCTGGTGGGAACCGCCGCCTCCCTGCCGGGGGGTTATGTGGCGTTTGGATCGGCGGCCTTGATCGATCCTTCAGGGGATTAGCCTGCCCGCGCAGCCAACGGGCCGTGGCGG
>JBIKVO010000037.1:0-13309 GCA_044356795.1 Caulobacterales bacterium | reverse complement strand
TTCAGGATCGGTCTTTTCGGGGCTCTTTGGCGGGCAGCGCCTGCGCCAGGCGAATTCGCGACATGGCCGCTTGCGACAGGGCGTCGCAGGCATGCGGTTCGAAAACTCACCCGACAGGCGAGCCGCCCAGAGTTTGGAACGGCTTTCCTAAGCTTGCCTGGCGTTTCCCACGGTTTCCTTCGACGTCCTCATCCGTTCGCGGCGGGCGACGTTCGGCCTGGTCCGGCGAGGGTGATTTCCACCTGAGTTTCTCGCCGATTTCCCTAGCGCGGCGAACCGCCCAGCGAAAGCGACGCCGCGCCATGGGCGACGATGATCGCCCGATCGTGCAGGTCCCGTATTCTTTTGAGGCTGAGCCAAGGAGTGCATGCGATGCCGTTTGAGCAAGCCCCCAACCGCATGTTGAGCACACAAGAGGCCGCCACGCTGATGGGCTTGCAGCCCTGTACGCTCCTGGCCTGGCGCGAAGACGGCAGCCAGCCAGACCTTGCCGTCTTCAAGATCGGTAAGGCCGTGGGCTATCGCTATGGCGATGTCATCGGGTTCATCAACGCCTGGCGCGCCGTGAGCACGTTGGCGGCGCGGGAGTTGAAAAGCACACCAGCGCCGGCCAGAGCAGATGATAGCCGATCGCCCGAACTGCAGATCGCTGGCGATCAGGCGAGGCGGAAGAAGGCCGCTCCCGCCGATCCCGGCATTGACGGCCAAACATCGTTCTTTTGAGCGCGGCTCTCAGCGCGGCCTACTTCAGACCCGCCGCTGCCTGCGCAACGTCATGGGCCGCTAAACCTTGGATCGCGCGCGCCATCGGGAACCCTTCTGTCCCCTGAAAAACCATGAACCGGTAGGCCGCATCGATGTCGTTGCAGGCTTGGGCGAAACGCGCACGCTGCTCGCTGGTTGGCGCGCCGCGCTTGATTTCGAAAGCAGCAAGCCGTCCGGGCGCAAGCTCAAGGACCAAGTCGATCTCGGCCCCAGCACTCGTGCGGTAGAAGAATGGCACAGCCCGCGCTGGCGCTGCGGCCAGGATGTTTTCGATGATCAAGCCCTCCCATGTCGCGGCGAGGACAGGGTGGCCAAAGAGGTCTTCGCGGGTTTCAATGTTCAAGAGCGCGTGCACAAGGCCGCTGTCGCGCACATAGACCTTTGGCGCCGCAACCACCCGCTTGCCGACATTCGCCCGCCACGGCCGGAGCGTGCGCGCGAGCAGCAAGCCCTCCATCAGGTCGATATAGCGCCCAACAGTGCGGGCGCAGACATCGAGGCTCGCAGCGAACCGAGAGGCGTTGAAGAGCCCGCCTTGCGCGTGCGCCAGCATGGTCCATAGACGGCCAATCACCGCGGCGCTGACACCGCCGGCAAATTGCTGAAGATCGCGCTCGAGATAAGCGCGCACGAAATTGCGCCGCCAATCGAGGCTGGCGCCATCATCTGGCGCGAGAAAACTATCGGGAAACCCGCCGCGAAGCCAAAGCGTCTCCAAGCTGTCCGCGGCATGGGCCACCGCCTCGGCAATCGTCACCGGGGCGAGCTCCACATGGGCGATCCGGCCCGCAAGGCTCTCGGAGGACTGCTTAAGCAGGTCCATCGAAGCCAATCCAAGCAGAAGGAACTGCCCCGTTCGGTGGCCGCTCGCGCGACGGCGGTCGATCAGGCCGCGCGTTCCAGATCAAGGTAGACGGCGCCCTTGGAGCTTTCTGCAATCTGGCAGGCGAGGGTTGTCTTGCCGACCTGACGCGGCCCAAGCAGCGCCACCGCTGGCTGGCGGGCGAGGGCGTCGGCGAGGATTTTGGTCATGTGGCGCGGAACCATACCTTGCAAATTCGGCATTTCGTGCCGGATTTGCAAGGAGCAAGACTGGCGCGCTGAGCCTTCGTGTCTGCCGTCTTCCCCAGGGGTGAACAATATGCCGGGCTCGGCGAGGCGGCATCGGCCGCCGACCATCCAAGACCAAGCCCGACCCGGCCCCGCGACCAATCGGGGCACTGGTGGGGCGCGGGGCTTTCTCGCGATCTTGCAGCCCTCGGAAATCCCCTGGCGGCGTTGGTCGGAGCGGCGGGATTCGACCCCACGACCCCCCAGTTCTCCAGGCGTTCCTGCCGATGCGGCGACGTCGGAGGCGATCAGGGGAGACGCAAAAACCGATCCGGCGCGTTCAAGCGGCAGTGAGAGAAACGCTCAGATTTCTTCGGTTGCGCATGCGCGGCGCCGGCAAGGGCCGCCATCGAAGCAGTGGTCAGGGAGACCGCCAATCATGGCGGCAGAATTGCGGCGCGGGCCAATTTGTTCTAGCCAAGCGTGATGGCCAGTTCCGTTGACATCCTCGCCCGCCCGCTGTCGCTGCCGGGCGAAACCCTGCCAAACCGGCTCGCCAAAGCCGCGATGACAGAAGGCCTCGCTGATGCCGACGGCCGCCCCAATGCGCGCCATGTGACGCTGTACACGACCTGGGCGCGCGGCGGCGCCGGGCTGTTGATCACCGGCAATGTGGTGATTGATCGTGCGCACGCAGAACGGCCGGGCAATGTGGTGATCGAGGCTGAACCAGATGACGACATGCGGGCGGCCTTGGCGGCGTGGACGGCGGCTGCGCGCAGTCACGGCGCGGGACTGTGGATGCAGATCAATCATGCCGGTCGGCAAACGCCGCGGATCGTGAATGCGCGCCCGAAGGCGCCGTCGGCGGTGGCGGTGGCGTTGCCGGGCAAACAATTCGCGCAACCGTCGCCGATGAGCGAGGCTGACATTGAAGCCGTGATTTTCGGCTTTACGCGGGCGGCGCGGGTGGCGCGGGAAACCGGTTTCACCGGCGTGCAGATTCACGCCGCGCACGGCTATTTGCTATCGCAGTTTCTGTCGCCCGGCGCCAATCGGCGCACCGATCAATGGGGCGGATCGCTGGCCAATCGCGCGCGCTTGTTGCTGGAGATTGTGCGCAGCGTGCGCGCGGCGGTGGGCGCGGATTTCACCGTGTCGGTGAAGCTGAACAGCGCGGATTTTCAACGCGGTGGATTTTCCGGCGAAGACAGCGTCACAGTGTCTGGCTGGTTGAAGCAGGCGGGCGTCGATCTGATTGAGATTTCAGGCGGCACCTATGAACAGCCGCGCATGATGAACATGGACGGCATGACGAAACCCGATTTCAGCGGGCTTGCACGCTCGACTGCGGAACGTGAAGCCTATTTCCTCGATTTCGCCGTGGCGATGATTGCAGCCGTGCAGACCCCGCTGATGGTGACGGGCGGCTTTCGCACCGCAGCGGCGATGGCGCGGGCGATCGATCATGATGGGGTGTCGCTGATCGGGCTTGGCCGGCCCTTATGTGTTGATCCGCTCGGCGCGAAAAAGGTGTTGTCTGGCGCGCCGGGATTGGCGCGGCCAGAAGATGTTTTGCGTTTGGGGCCGGGCTGGCTTGGGCCATCCTCGCCGTTCAAACTGATCAAGGCGGCAAACGGCTTCGGCGCCACCTATTGGTTTTATCAGCAATTGCGCCGGATGGGCGAAGGCCAGCCGCCGGACATGGCGCTGTCGCTGTTGAACGCGCTGAAACGTGAACAGGCCGCGCAGGCTGATTTGGCGGCGCGGTGGCGCGGGTAGGGCGACTTGCCCTTCGCCGCAAGCCCAGCCATTGTGCGCGCCATGAAAGCTTTTTTATTGCCTGTAGCCGCGTTTGCACTCGGCGCTTGTGCGGCATCCATATCCGCCCCTGTGATTGATGCTGCAGCGCGCGGTGATTCTGCTGTTGTTCCAGGCCAAGCCCGCACGGCTGCACCAGCGATTGTTGCGCCGGCGGACATTGTTGCGGCGCTGAGCCGATCGGGCGCTGCAGAGTCGATCACCACCCGCCAGGCCGCGGCCATGCTGGGCCCGCCGGATGTGGATCGTCGCGACGGCGCGGGTGCGCTGCTGACATGGCGATTGTCTGGATGCGCCCTGGTTCTGGGCTTTGCTCATGACCGTTTGACCAGCACCGCGCCAATGCCGCGCCAAACCGGCGCGCCGACGCCAAGTGTGGCCCAATGCGTGGATGAAGCACGCGCGCGCCGCCCGCAATCATGAGGCGCATCGCCTATTTGAACGGCGCGTCGTGGCGCGGCGGCATGCTGGCGCATGGCGAATTGCCAGGGCTGGAGCAACCCGATTTCGATCTGCTTGCCCCGATCATGCATCGCGCGGGTCTTGCCTTTGACATCGTCCGCTGGGATGCTCCCGATCTTTGGGCGCGCGGTTTTGATGCGGCCATCATTCGCAGTTGCTGGGATTATCCAGAACGGCCAGAGGCCTTCGTCGCCGCGCTGCAGGCGATGCAGGAGGGTGGCCTTCGCGTGTTCAACGCGCCCGACATCGTGCGCTGGAATGCGCGCAAAACCTATCTGCAGGATCTTGCCGCAGCCGGCGTGCCAGGCATTGACACGCTGTGGCTGGAGCGCGTCACGCCGCAAGCGGTGGGGCGGGCGTTTTCGGATCTGGATGCAGCAGAGATTGTGCTGAAACCGCAGATCGGCGCTGGTTCGCGGCGCACGATCCGCCTCAAGCGCAACAATTGGAGTGATGCGGATTTGATCGCAGGCCCTGATGGGCCCGCGATGGTGCAGCCCTTTTTGCCGGCGATCGAAACAGAGGGGGAGTTTTCGATCTTCCTGTTCGGCGGCGGCCTGGCGCACGCGATCCGCAAAACGCCCGCGCCGGGCAGTTGGTTTGCCAATGTCGCCAATCCAACATTCACGGCCGTCGAACCCGACCGCGCGATGTTGGCGATGGCCGACAGCGTTGCCGCAGCGGCGCCAAAGGGCATGCTGTATGCGCGCGTCGATCTGGTGCGCGGGCTTGATGGGCGGTTGGCCTTGATCGAACTCGAAGCGATTGAGCCCTATTTGTTCTTGTCCTTTGCCCCCTTCGCCGCGGCTCGCTTCGTGGATGCCTTGCGCTTGGCGCTCGATTGAGCCGCTTTTTTCATTTTCGCCAAGGCCGCCGTGCGTTTCGCTTTAGCGAATGCGGGTTTTGACACGCACAAGTCTGCAATCACGCAGGCCTCACATTTGGGATTGCGCGCAAGGCAGGTGTAGCGCCCGTGCAGGATCAGCCAATGATGCGCGCTGGCCAGATGGTCGGCGGCGGTGACTTTCATCAGCCCTGCTTCGACCTGATCAGGCGTTTTGCCATAGGCAAGACCTGTCCGGTTGGCGACGCGGAACACATGGGTGTCCACCGCGATGGTGTGCTGGCCAAACGCTTCTGCCAGAACAACATTCGCGGTTTTGCGGCCGACGCCCGGCAGCGCCTGCAACGCCGCGCGATCCGCCGGCACGACGCCGCCATGGTCGGCGATCAGCTTTTCGCTCAACGCGATGACATTCTTGGCCTTGTTGCGCCACAGCCCAATCGTCTTGATGAAGTCGGCAAGGCCGGCTTCACCAAGGGCCAGCATTTTCTGCGGCGTATCGGCAATCTTGAACAAGGGCGCGGTGGCTTTGTTCACGCCTTTGTCGGTGGCCTGCGCACTCAAAGCCACCGCCACCAGAAGCGTGTAGGCGTTGACATGATCGAGCTCCGTGCGCGGTGCGGGGCGCTCTTTGGCGAGGCGGGCATAAAGCGCTCCAGCTTGCGCCTTGGTGAGTTTGCGGGCAGGCATGGGCTGTCATCTAGATCACCCCACCATGGAAGGAAATCCTATGCGCCCTTCAGGCCGCGCCTTTGATCATTTGCGAACGATTGCCTTGGAAACGCAGGTCACGCGCTACGCGGAAGGGGCGTGTTTGGCCAAGTTCGGCTACACCCATGTGCTGTGCACCGCCAGCGTGGAAACCGGCGTCCCGCCATGGCTGAAGGGGCAGGGGCGCGGCTGGGTAACGGCGGAATATGGCATGTTGCCCCGCGCCACCCACACGCGCGGACGCCGTGAAGCCGCACAGGGCAAGCAATCCGGGCGCACGCAGGAAATTCAACGCCTGATCGGGCGTGCGCTGCGATCGGTGGTGGATATGAAAGCGCTGGGCGATCGCACGATTACATTGGACTGTGATGTGATCCAGGCCGATGGCGGCACGCGCACAGCCGCAATTACGGGCGCCTATGTCGCGCTGGCGGCGGCGTGCCGCTATTTGTTGGCGGAAAAAGAGATCAAGTCCGATCCGATTCGCGGTCAGGTGGCCGCGATTTCCTGCGGTGTCTTTCAGGGAAACCCGGTTTTGGACCTTGATTATGCCGAAGATTCTGCCGCTGAGGTGGATGCCAACTTTATCATCGCCGGCGATGGTCGACTGATTGAAATCCAAGCGACCGGTGAGCAAAGGCCCTTCTCCCGCAACGAGTTTGACGCAATGCTGGGGCTTGCGGAACAGGGCTGTGCTGCACTGTTTTCGGCGCAAAAGGCCGCATTGGGTTGACCCGCGTCCCGTGCGATCGTGCGTTTTGCGTTGCTATGCTTGACGAAAACGCGATTCGGCCGCTTGTGTACGGCCCAGCATGGACACATCGGTGTTGGATTCGCAGCGTGTTGCGGGGCCGTAACGATCGGATGGGTCGCGCGCAGACGCTGGTCGGAGTCTGGAATTGAAACTCTGGAATCGAGACTGATCAAAGAGGTGACAAACATGGCGAAAGCCCCCGCAAAAACGCCGGCAAAAACGGTCGTAAAGACTGCCAAGCCGAAAACCACCGCAAAGAAAACCGCCGTGAAGACGGCCGCGAAAACCGCCGCCAAGGCAGCCCCCAAGCTCGCCGGCAAGACCGCCGTGAAGAAGGTTGCGAAGGCGGCGGCGAAGGCTGCACCCGCCCCGAAGGCGATCAAGGTCACAGCGCCGGCCGGCAAGGCGATCACGCAATCGGCGCTGCTGCAAATCGTGGCGGATCGCAACGAGATCTCGAAGGCGGAGGCCAAGCGCTTCGTTGAGAGCTATCTCGATGTGGTGAAGGCGCATGTGCTGAAGGGCGTCAAAGTGAAGCTGGGCGATATCGGCATGGTGATGATCCGTTCGCGCAAGGCGCGCATGGGCCGCAATCCGCGCACCGGCGAGCCGGTGAAGATCAAGGCGTCGCGCAAGCTGGCGTTCCGTCAAAGCGCCACCATGCGCGATGCGGTGAAGTAGGCCTTTCGGCCACGGGTAAACAGAACCGGCGCGGCCTTGCGGTCGCGCCGGTTTTGTTTTTCTGGAAAGTCACAGCCCCTCAAACAGCGCCGTTGACAGATACCGCTCGGCAAAGCTCGGCACGATCACAACGATCCGCTTGCCGGCGTTTTCTGGCCGCTGGCCAAGGCGAATGCCTGCCGCCAGCGCTGCCCCGGTGGAAATGCCGCCTGGCACGCCTTCCAGGCGCGCAGCCTGGCGGGCCGTCGCGAACGCATCGTCGTTTGACACCGCCACAACCTCATCAATGACGCTGCGATCGAGCACGTCCGGCACAAAACCTGCGCCGATCCCTTGGATCTTGTGCGGACCCGGTTGGCCGCCCGATAAGACAGGCGAAGCTTGCGGTTCGACCGCCACCACCTTCAGGTTCGGCAGTCGCGGTTTCAGGGTCTTGCCCACGCCAGTGATCGTGCCTCCAGTGCCGACGCCTGAAACGAAAAAGTCGAGCTGACCGCCCGTGTCGCACCAGATTTCTTCCGCGGTGGTGCGCACATGAATCGCGGGGTTGGCGGGGTTTGCGAACTGCTGCGGAATCACCGCATGCGGCGTTTCTTCGGCCAGCTGTTTGGCCCGCGCCACCGCCCCGCGCATGCCCTCCGGACCCGGCGTCAACACCAGTTCAGCGCCCAGAAGCGCCAGCATTTTGCGACGCTCAACGCTCATGGTTTCAGGCATGACCAGGATCAGACGATAGCCGCGCTGCGCGGCGACGAATGCCAGCGCGATGCCGGTATTGCCGGATGTCGGCTCGATCAGGATGCTGTCTGGCGTCAGCACGCCGCGGGCCTCCAGATCACTGATCATTGATACGCCGATGCGATCCTTGACGCTGGCGATGGGGTTAAAAAACTCCAGCTTGCCGATCAGCTCCGCCCCGACGCTATTGGCCTTTGCCAGTTTGTCGAGCCGGACAAGCGGGGTATTGCCAATGGTCTCGGTGATGTCGCCATAGATGCGGCCGTGGCCAATGCGGGGGGCTGCGGCGAGGGCGCCGTGATCTGCCATGGGGGGCTCCTGATGCGTGTGGTTATGATATAGGTCCTCGGCGGCGCGACCGCCGCTTTGATGAAATGAAAACGCCTTTAGCGCATCTAAAGACTGAGCGATGGTGAAAAAGGAAGGTCGCGGTGCCGGAGCTGCCTGAGGTTGAAACCGTCAAGCGCGGCCTTGCGCCGGCCCTGGAGGGGTGTAGGCTGGCTGTGGTCAAGGCCCGCCGGCCGGATTTGCGTTTTCCCTTGCCAGAGCGGTTTGTCGAGCGCTTGACCGGCGTGCGCATCGATCGGTTGGATCGACGGGCGAAATATCTGCTCGCCCATCTCGACACGGGCGAGACGTTGATCAGCCATCTCGGCATGAGTGGGCGGTTTACGATCGTCGCCAAAAGCGCCGCCGCCCGGCCCGGCGACTTCTATTTCGCCGAACCGCCCGATCCGACACACACCCATATCACGCTTGAGACCGATGCCGGCGTGCTTGTCGAATATAACGATCCGCGGCGCTTCGGGTTCATGGATATTGTCGCAACCGGCGATCTTGACGCGTGCAAGCATTTCAAGGGTATGGGGCCAGAGCCGCTGTCGAACAGCTTTTCTGCGGCGCATCTGGAAGCAGTGTTTGCCGGCAAGACGCAGAATGTGAAGGCGACGCTGCTCGATCAGCGGATCGTGGCGGGGCTTGGCAATATCTATGTCTGCGAGGCGCTGCATCGCTGCGCGATTTCGCCGATCCGCGCAGCCGGGCGGATCGCGGCTAGGCGCTTGCCGGCGTTGGCGGGGGCCATCCGTGATGTGTTGGCCGCGGCGATTGAGGCGGGCGGCTCGACCTTGCGCGATTACGCCAGCGCTGATGGTGCGCTGGGTTATTTTCAGCATCGCTTTGCGGTGTATGATCGCGCTGGCGGACCCTGTCCGAGCCCGGGCTGCATGGGCGTGATCAAACGGATCGTGCAGGCCGGGCGCAGCACGTTTTTTTGTCCGCGCTGCCAGCGATAAGACATGCGATTGTCGCATCCGCTGGTTAATTCGCATGGCGTTATTTCAAGGATTGAAGCGTCGCCCCCCTCGGCCGTTTGAGCCACCCCCTGCGCACGCGGGGCCACGAACACAGCGCGAAGCGCGGGAGGGGGACGTCGCAACACCGTCAAAACCAAGCACCACCACAGGGAGCCCACAATGACCCCCAATCGCCGCACGCTGATCATCGCCGGCGCCGCCGCCATACCCAGCGCAGCCATGGCCGCGCCGATGCGCGGTTCGGGATATTCCAAAGGCGCATTCACCCACAATGTCGCCTCCGGCGATCCCCTTTCTGACAGCGTGATTTTGTGGACGCGATTTTTGCCGCCGGGCGGCGGGACTGGCCGCATCGGCTGGGAGATCGCGCGTGATGAGGCGTTCGGCGATGTGCTGCGCCGCGGCGTTGCACGTGTTGATCCGTACACGGATTATTGCGTCAAGGTGGAGGCGCGCGGGCTGGCGCCGGACGGGCGCTACTTTTATCGCTTTCTCGGCGCGGATGGCCCAAGCCCAACGGGATTGACGCGCACCGCCCCCGTGCGCGGCGGCGAGCGGCTGACAGTGGCGCTGTTTTCGTGCTCCAATTTGCCATTCGGCTATTTCAACGCTTATGGCCATGCCGCCGCGCGCGATGACATCGATCTCTGCGTGCATGTCGGCGACTACATCTACGAGTATCAGCGCGGCAAATATCCAAGCGCCTCGCAAGCGCTGCCTGATCGCGTGATTGAACCTGCCGTCGAAATCGTGACATGGGGCGATTATCACCGCCGCTATCAAAGCTATCGCTCCGATCCCGACTTGCAGGACGTGCATCGCACAAAGCCATTCATCAGTGTGTGGGATGATCACGAACTGGCCAATGATGCATGGAAAGACGGCGCCGAGGAGCATGATCCCAAAACCGAAGGCAGTTGGGTTGATCGGGTAATGTCGGCCGCCAGCGCCTATTGGGATTGGATGCCGATCCGCGGTGTACGGCGCGCGCCATGGCGTCTCTATCGCCGCTTTGATTGGGGGGCGCTCGCCACCATTCTACCGCTCGATACGCGCCTGATCGGGCGCGATCAGCAACTCAATTTCGAAACGGCGCTGGGCCCGGCGATGCAACAGGGCGCAGGCCCTGCATTGATCCAAGCGCTGCTGAAATTCAAAACCGAACTTTTGGATGATCCGCGTCGTTCGATCCTGGGGGCGGCGCAGGAGGCGTGGTTCGCACAGGAGCTTGGCCGCGCCAAAGCGCGCGGCGCGCGGTGGCAGATTGTGCCGCAGCAAATCGTCATGGGCCAACAGGCGGCGCCGCCGGAGGCGGTTCGTTTCCTGGCCGCCGACGCCCCGGAATTCGTGCGTCAACGCTTAACCGCTGCTGCGATGTTGGGGCAGGCCGGGCTTGGCTGGAATCTCGACAGCTGGGGCGGTTATCCCAAAGCGCGAGAGCGGTTTCTGGCCGCCTGCGCGCAAAAGGGAACAAATGTTGTCGTGCTATCGGGTGACAGTCACAATGCGTGGGCCAGCAATCTGCCCGGCGGCGCCGATGGCGCGCCGGCGGCGGTGGAAATCGCGGGGACAAGCGTGAGCAGTCCCGGCATGGAGGCCAATCTTCCAAATGCCGAACCCGGCGCCCGCGAAGCGGCTATGCTCGGTGCAAATAAGGAATTGTTTTTCTGCGATCTTACCAACAAGGGCTACGCCGCAGTGACCGTCACCCCGCAAGAGGTGACCAGCGAATTCGTGCAATTTGCCAATGTGCGGACGCGCAGCCTGACGCCAAGCGGTCGCGCGGTGATCCGCGCCGCCGCCAGCGATCGCGGCGTTCGGGCGTGGGAGAAGCAATAGCAGGCCGTCAATCCTCGGAGCCAGCGCGGCGCAGTTTCTTCACGGCGCCGCGCTTGGATTTTTCGTCCATCCGCTTTTGTTTGGCGGCCTTTGTGGGCTTTGTCGCTTTGCGTGGTTTTGGCTTTTCCGCCGCGCGCGTGATCAACGCCGCCAATCGCGCGATTGCGTCCTCGCGGTTGCGCTCCTGCGTGCGAAACCTATCCGCATTGATCACAATCACGCCGTCTTTTGTTGCGCGTGCGCCGGCCAGCCTGATCAAGCGCGTGGCGACCTCATCGGGCAATGATGGCGATCGGCGCGCATCAAACCGCAATTGCGCCGCCGTGCTCACCTTGTTGACATTTTGTCCGCCAGGCCCCGACGACCGCACAAAGCGGATGTCGAGTTCCTCGTCGTCGAGGCTCAGCGTGGCGGTGATCGCGATCATGCAGGACGCTGTGTGGGCAAAGCTCTCAAGATTTGGTTTCAGCCGAAATGGAGTTTCAATCCCGGCCGCGGCCAGCGCGTTTTCACCAATTTGCCCGTGCCCGACAGGGTGATGAAAGCATCGCGCATATCGGTCCCGCCAAAGCAGATATTCGTCACCAGTGGATCAGGAAACGCGGTGTGGGTGAAGGCGCCGTTTGGTTCAATTGCCGTGATGGCGCCATTGATGAGTGTCGCAACGCACACGCGCCCGTCGGCCTCCACCGCCAGGCTGTCGAACAATTGGTAGCCGGGCATCGTCACAATACAACGCCCCGGCTGACCAAGCCCCACGGGGCCAACTTCGCCCGGCCCCATCACATCAAATGCCCATAGCCGTCCGGTGTGCGTGTCGGCCATATAGACCGTCTGCCCATCAGGGGAGAGGCCAACGCCATTCGGCGACAGCAGCGAATAGGCGGCTTCCTTGATGAAAGAGCCATCAGGCCGGGCATAATACAGGCCGCCATAATCGCGGCTGCGGGCATATGACTTGGCGTGGTCTGTAAACCAGAAGCCGCCCGATCGATCGAATACAAGATCATTGGGGCCGGAAAGGCGATGGCCATCGACTGAGTCATAAATCCGCTCCACCTTGCCGGTGGCCAGATCGACCCGCTCAATCCGGCCGGTGCTGTAGTCTTTGGCGGCGTGGCCAGGGATCGTCAGCCCTTGCACATCGTGCCATTCAAAACCGCCATTATTGCAAACATACACCGCGCCGTCGGGGCCAAGGGCCGCGCCGTTTGGGCCGCCGCCGATCTGCGCGATGATTTCAGTTTTGCCGCCGCCCCACACGCGGGTGAGGGTTTGGCGCTTGATCTCGACGAGGATCACCGAGCCATCCGGCATGGCGATCGGGCCTTCGGGAAATTGCAGCCCCTCGGCCATGATTTCGACGTCCATCGCGTGCTCCCTGGCTTGCATGTTTGTGCGTGCAGGGTAGCCGGCTGCGGTGGGCGTGCAAACAAAAAGGGCGACGCATGCGCGCCGCCCTTTCCATGGGTTTTCAGACTGGTCGCGGCGAGGAGGGCGAAGCCGCTCCCACAGCGCGTTGGATTAGAAATCCATATCGCCCATGCCGCCGCTTGGATCGGCTGCGCCGATCCAAGCCATTTTCTGTTCTAGGCGGCTTGGCCGTAGCGTTGGATTAGAAATCCATATCGCCCATGCCGCCGCCCATGCCGCCCGGCATGCCCGGCGCGCCGCCCTTGTCCTTCTTCGGGGCTTCGGCGATCGAAGCTTCCGTGGTGATGATCAGGGCCGCAACCGAGGCTGCGTCTTGCAGTGCGGTGCGCACCACCTTCACCGGGTCGATGACGCCGGCCTTGATCATGTCCACATATTCCTCGGTCTGCGCGTTGAAGCCTTCGGTTTCCGACTTCGACTCGCGCAACTTGCCGACCACGATCGAGCCTTCAACGCCGGCGTTTTCTGCGATCTGACGCAGCGGCGCTTCCAGCGCCTTCCTTACGATCGAGACGCCGACGTCTTGGTCTTCGTTGTCGCCCTTCACGTTCAGCTTCTGCGCCGCGCGGAACAGGGCCACGCCGCCGCCCGGAACGATGCCTTCTTCCACCGCAGCGCGGGTGGCGTTCAGTGCATCATCAACGCGATCCTTGCGCTCTTTCACTTCCACTTCCGTCGCGCCGCCAACCTTGATCACGGCCACGCCGCCGGCCAGCTTCGCGAGACGCTCTTGCAGCTTTTCGCGATCATAGTCGGAGGTGGTGTCTTCGATCTGCTTGCGGATCTGGCTGATGCGGGCCTGGATGTCCTTCTTGTCGCCGTGACCGTCGACAACGGTGGTGTCGTCCTTCTTCACGGTGACTTTCTTGGCCTTGCCGTGCATCTCAACGGTGA
>JBIKVO010000343.1:0-3805 GCA_044356795.1 Caulobacterales bacterium | reverse complement strand
CAGATGCGGTTATAGACCCAGCGCGGCGCCTTATAGAGGCCAGACGGCGCATAGGCGTAGCGATCGCCAAACACCTCGAGCTGGGTGGCGTCTCCGGGCTGTCCTTGAAACGTGTTATCCGCCAGTCTGAAGAAGCTGCGATTGTCAGAACCGTGAACAATCTGCACGGCATTGTTGCTGAGCTGCTCGCCCCACCAGGCCATGGTGTGAACTGCGCCAAGCTGCCATTGCAGTGTGGCGAGATTGTTTGCTTGGTCGGCGCCCAAGGCAATCAAGACGCGAATGGCGACGATCGTGTCTGTCGCCTCGCGCGGCGATTGATCGCCAAACGCGCGCTGGCCATCGCTCTCAATCCGCGCTTCCGCCATCCAATTCGATGTCCAGCCCGAGTCGCTGAAGCGCTCTTGATAGGACAAAATCGGCGGCGCGCCGGATGGTCCGCCAAACACCCGCTGATAGGCGCCGCCCGAGCGATAGGATCGCTGGAAGCTGAGGCTGTACGGGTAATCACCCTCGCCCACCACCAAGTCTGGCGGCGGCGTATAGGTCACAGCGCCAGCGCCGAGATCGACATTGTAGGCTTCAGCGCGGGACGTGAATTGGCGCTGGAGAAAATCTTCCGGAATCGAGAAAATCCGGGACGGGTTTGTCTCTGCGTCGTTAGTGCCGCCTCCGCCTTTCAAGGTCTGATTCTGTGCAGTAACCGCGTGCGCAACACCCGTTGGGCTGATCGCGATGATCGCTGTGCCGCGCTCGGGACCAGGGAAGGTGCACTCCGGCGGCGGCGTGGCGCCACCGACACAGGTCGTGATCGTCGCCGGGCCCGGTCCAAGAGTGGAGCTGCGCGGCACAATCACCGTATAGCCGGCATTGACATAGGCTTCAGCCAAGGTCCGCGTCGGCGCGCCGCCATAGAAGTCATTGGCCTGGATCTGCGACGAAACAAACGCCCAATTGGAAGAATTCGCCCAAAAGAACCGCCGATCTGTCGGCGCGTTTTCGGCAGAACTGCTGAACCAATCAAAGCGATTGGCCGTTGAAACGGTGTTGACCGTGTCGAGGTTTTGCTCGACCGCGCTGCCCTCCAAGACCCCCAGCAAGGCGCCCGCCGCCCTTCGTATCGCCAGCGTGCGTGGCGCGTTAAAGGCGTTGGAGTTTGCCGAAATTGTGCCCTCGACAGACAAAGCGCCGATCGTGCTTTGCGGTGTTGCGCCCGGCCCGCCAATCACGGGAACCGTATGCGCCGTGACCAGGAAATCATGCAGGGTGATCGTTGAAGCCCCAATGCGGCCTGCCATATCGAGCGCAGCGCTGAATTGTGTGGCGAAGGACGTCGCATAACGCCGCTTTGTGCCGCGCTGGGAGCCAATGATCGCGGCGTCTCCTGGCTCCGGTCCCGTCGTTGGCTGGATTGATACAAATCCCTCTTCACCGGTCGAGCGCGCCTCCAGATAGGCGCCAAAGTCCGGACGCATGCGTCCAGCCCCGATCACGAACTGCACTGCGCCGGACCGAAAATCTCCACCGCCGCCCAATGTCCGATCCGCATAGGCGCCGCCATTGGCGGCATAGGGGTGGTTGAACGCGAAATTGACTGATCCGACCACGCCGTTGATCCATGGCGTAATCGGCTGCCCATTGCGATGAAACCGATATTGCACAGGGTTTGGGGACCCTTGCGGCGGCAATTCGCTCATCGGTATGAGGGCCAGTTCTTCGCCGTAAAGCTCGTCGAGGGTCCAGCTGAAGGGCGCAATCGTCGCGACCGTAGCGGTGACTTGCGTTCTCAAAGCCAACGGCACGTCATTGTTGAATGTCGCGCGCACCGCGCCCAGCGTGTAAGGCGGCGCCGCCGGCAGCGCCCCTTGAAACCGAACGATGTCTCGCCCGCCGACAATATCCTTGATGTCTGCATTCGGCTGATTGGTTCGGATCGAATTGAGGAGATTGGTCGAATAGGTCTGGAGATTGCTGCGGACATTGGTGCGATTAAAGGCCGCCACCTGCGGCGCCCCACTGGTCGACGATGACGCCCCCGAAAGCGCTGACGACATAAAGGTCGACGCATTAAAGCCCATCACGGTGTCGAGGTTTGTCAGCCCCGTTCGTGTCGTGTGGCTCTTGAAGCTCGGATCCAGTCGAAATGTTGTCGAGCCAATGGTGATGCGCACCACCATATGCAAGATTGTATAATTGGTTCCGGCCACAGAATACGGCGTGCCGCCATCGGCCAGCACCTCGTTGAGCGCGCTTTGATTAGCGACGACCAGCCAATCGGTCATCTGCGCCAACGTCAATGTTGCATCGCGCAGCTCATAGGCCGTACTCAATGATATTGCTGGATTTGGTGCGTCGGCTGCGCGCAGGAGTTCAGCCAGCAGATGAGCTTGATCAAAGGGTGTGCATGCCTTGTCAATCAGACAGCCGCGTGCGCCCTTTTGCACGCCAAACATCGGCACAACTTCAATCTCATTGCGGACAAATGCATAGATCCGTGTGGGATCATCGCCAAGCGCCGCGGCCGTGCGGGACATCAAGGGGTCTGCAGCGCGTGTAGGACTCACCGCCACCAAGGGGCTGAAATAAGTCCACGCATTGGCTGGCGTAATGGCTGGCGCATCTGCGATTTGGAGCGACGGCGCCGCGGCCGGAGGCGATTGCGCCGCTGCAGGCTCGCGGCACAAGGCGATGCATGCAAGCCAGAGGAATGCAGCACGTGCGACATTTCTGGATAACAACCGGACCACGCCCATCCCCACCTCTGTTGACGCCTGGCGAGCCGCCAAGCGCGAAAAGGCAAGGAAACAGATAGATTTCGCGGAATCAATTGGAGGATATCACCCTGCGTCAATTTCGCTCTTCGCAGTGATTTGGTTTGCGAGCCTCAGCGCAACATTCAATGATGCGCGAGGTCCAAGTGGTGGGAGAAGACGGCATGCGTGTCGACCGTCGCGCTATGATTGCCCAGCTATTCTGCGGCGTCTCAACGGGCGCCTTGAGCGGCGGGGCCTTTGCGCAGACTGTCGCCTATACGTATGACGCTTTGGGACGCGTGAGCACGGTGACGTATCCCAATGGCGCCACCATCACATTTTCATACGACGCCGCTGGCAATCGCACACAGGTTGTGCAGGTTGCAGGGACAAGCCCGGCGCCAACAGGCACGCTGTCCGCCAATCCGAGTTCGATTGCGTCGGGCAATATATCCACACTCAGTTGGACGAGCACAAACGCGACATCAGCAACGATCGACAATGGCGTCGGCGCCATCTCACCAGTGGCCGGCGGATCAGTGCAAGTCTCGCCCACCGCAACAACGACATACACGCTGACACTGACCGGACCGGGCGGCCAGACAACGGTTCAAGCAACAGTCACAGTCGCTTCGGGTTTCAATCAAACCATCCAGGTCACCGGAACTGGCCCAATCAATTTGCGAACGCTCGCCAATGCCGCGGGCTACAATGGGTCCCAGGATGCCACGGTCACATTCGTGGTCGGAAGTGCGGTAACCCTGCAAGGCGGCGGCGGCGCGGTCGGCGGCAATGGCGGCGTCGCGATTGATACCGGTGTGTGGCCATCGAGTAGCTTTGCAATTGCATTGACACTGCAGGTCAACGGCAAAGTGTTCGGCGGTGGCGGCGGCGGTGGAACCGGCGCCGGCAGCAGTGCGGCCCAGGTCGGCGGCGCTGGCGGCGATGCGATTCTTGCACAAGAGAACATCAACATCACCGTGAATGCAGGCGGCGAAGTCCGCGGCGGCGGCGGCGGCGGCGGCGGCGGCGGCGCATGCTCGCAGACCGTC
>JBIKVO010000342.1:0-3819 GCA_044356795.1 Caulobacterales bacterium | reverse complement strand
CGCCCCGTCCGTGCTCGAACTCTTCCAAAACGGCGACCAGGGCTTCCCGGGCTACACCGACCCGTGTAACGACCCGCCGGGCGCTGGCACCTTGCCGTCGGCAGCGGCCGCGTTCTGCATCAGCCAAGGCGTGCCGGCCGGGGTTCTGCCGACCTTTGCGCAGAACAACAGCCAGGTGCAGGCCTTCGCGTTCGGCAACCCGAACCTGCGTGAAGAAACCGCTGAGACCTCGACCTTCGGGATCGTATTCGAGCCGGACTTCCTGCCGATCGGCGACCTGAGCCTGGCGGTCGACTATTACAAAGTTGAAATCGCTGACGTTGTGGCCGCTCGCGGTGCGCAAACGATCATCAACAGCTGCTACGGCCAGCAAAATGCTGCCAATCCCGATTGCGCACGCATCGTTCGCAACACGGTCAGCGGCCAGATCGACAGCGTCAACACGACGATTGGCAACCTTGCCAGCTTGATGACGGAAGGCGTGGACATCCAGGCCGAGTACGCTTTTGACCTCGACGAAGTGGTCAAGGGCGCCCCGGGCCGTCTGCGGGCCAACCTATTGTACACCATCGTGGACGACTACGAGTTCAACGGTTTCGATTTCATCGGAACCACCGACTCGGGCATCGGCGGCGGCCTGTTCGACTGGCGGACCGTGACGACGATCAACTACGAAGTGGGTGATTGGCTGTTCCAGGCGCGTCACACCTATACGCCGGAATTGAACACCACG
Source organism: Caulobacterales bacterium (assembly GCA_044356795.1). Taxonomy (GTDB): domain Bacteria; phylum Pseudomonadota; class Alphaproteobacteria; order Caulobacterales; family Aquidulcibacteraceae; genus JBIKVO01. Next base: position 3,086 of record JBIKVO010000342.1, on the reverse strand, counting down.
CTGTGGGTTGTGAACTCGACCAACAATTCGCCGCCGGCCGAATACCTCGACCTGTCGGCGCGTTGGGATGTGTCGGATGCGCTGCGGGTGACCTTCGTTGTGGACAACGTCTTCGACGAATTCCCGCCGCAAACTATCGACGGCACGTTCGCGCAATCGAACACCGACGTTCAGTTGTATCGCGTGCTTGGCCGCCAGCTGGCCGTGTCGGCGCGGTTGAAGTTCTAATCCTGGCCACAAGCCGGATTGAGGGAAGGGCGGGCCGCAAGGCCCGCCCTTTTCTGTTGCGAGTGATGGTCTTGCGGCGTTAGCGCGCAATGGCCAATCGGCGCCGTTTTCCCGTGGTGTAGAAAGGCGCAGCCCGCTCCGCCGTCGTCCTGGGGCGGCCGGTAGGCCAAACTCAGGATCCAGGCTTTTTCAAATCTCGCAACGTCGCAAGCTTGGATCTTGTGTTTCGCCTGCGGCGAACACAGGATGACAGTCACGAGGGCATCACCCCGGCCGCCCCAGAATGACTGTTAAGCGGCGGATAGCCGCTTAACCAAACCGCGCGTCGAGATAGGCGGGCAGGGTTTCGGCCAAGCCGTCCAGCGGCCCTGAGGACAGCAACAGCACAACCCCGCGCTCGCTCATCATGCGATCAATCTCGGCAATCACGGCCGCCCCGTCCGGCAGCGCCGTCACCGAAACGCCCGCGGCGGCGATCCGCGCGGCGATTTCGGCCTGGTTCACTTGGTCGTGCCCGTCCGCACCATGCGCCGGCGGCGGCAGCAGCAGCACCTGCTCCACGCCGGCAAACACCGTATCGTACCAGATCAGGCCGCCGCGATTGCGCCAACTAAAGGTGTGTGGTTCAAACACCACCGTCAGCGGTCGGTCGGGGAAGTGCAGGCGGATCGCGTCAATGGCCGAGCGCGCCTACTCATATGAGCTGCCGAAACCTTCATAAGCAGGCGCCCGCGCGCGCGTCGTCTTTTTGTCGAGCCGGCGCGCCACCCCTCGAAACCGCGCCGCAAAGCGCTGCACCGCGCCGGCATCCGCAAGCCCCAGGCTGAGCGCCATCGCCGCGGCGCCAACGATGTTTTCCGTATTGTGCAGCCCGATCAGTTGCGTCTCGATGGGGATTGCCGCCCCCTCGGGCGTGACCAGATCAAACCGCGTCGTCTCGCCTACCTGAATATTGCGGGCGCCAAACCCGGCGCCCTCCTCAAGCCCATACCAAATCACCGCCCGCCCGCCCGTGACCGTCTCCAATAGCGGATGGCCGCGCGCCGCGACCAGCAAGCCATCCTTGGGCGTCGCCGCCGCCAGCCGCTGAAACGGCGCCGCATAGGCCGCAAGCGTGGGGAACATGTTGACGTGATCATGCTGCAGCGACGTGATCAGCGTGTGTTTGGGGGTGTATAGCTCAAATTTTGAGCGGCGATCCTCGCTGGACACGACATACTCATCGGCCTCGATCACAAACGGCGCGCTCTTGCCCCAATGCCCTGTGGTCGGCAGATCGAGCGGCACTGCGCCGACAAAATAGCCCGGATCAAGGCCGGCCTCGCGCAGCAGCACCGCCAGCATGGCCGTCAGCGTTGACTTGCCGAAGCTGCCGGCGACCAGGATCGCTTCCCGCTCCGCGGTGATGGCGCCGAGATAGGCCGGAAAGCTGATGCAGCGCACGCCGCGGCGCTTCAACTCCGCCAACTCCGGATTGTCCGCGCCGCCGAGCTTGGCCGAGGCTCCGATGATCGCAAGGGTGATGTCGGCGGGCACGCGGGCGGCGTCAAACCCGACATGATAGGGCGCGCCGATGCGGTCGAGATAGGTGGTGATCGGGGCAAAGGCGGCCTCGTCGGAGCCTGACACTCGCGCGCCGCGGCTGATCAGCACCGAGGCCAGCGCCGACATGCCGGCCCCGGCGATCCCCAGAAAATAGACATGCATCGCCTCGCTGTGCGCGAAGTCGCGGGCGCGGGCAAGGGTCGTGCGCCAATTCGTTTGCTTGCCGACACGCTATGCAATCGTTTCAATGGGCAGCGTCTGGGTTGGGAGGCGGCAATGATCGAAGCAAAGGCGTTGACGATTGAGCAACTGTTCTTGATGGGGGTCTTCGAGCCTGCACGCATTCAACGCAGCTACAATTGGACTAATCGCGAGTGCGCGGCGCTTGTCGACGACCTTGAACGTGCTTTTCGCGCGTCGGATCTAGATCCAGATCCGGTTGCTGCGTTCATGGAGCAGGATCCCGACGAAGCGATCGACGGCGAACGAACCGACGCCAGCTCCGCGGTCGACGAACCGACCGAACAACAGAACACACCGCGTTTGGCGCTTGCGCCGCCGCCAAAGCGAAACGCGCCATACTTTTTGGGTCAGCTCGTGCTGATGCCGCGGGACGATCCCGCATCGTTTTTTGTGTTCGATGGACAACAGCGCCTGACGACATTGACAGTTTTGTTGAGCGTGCTGCGTGATCAAATGCGCGACGGAGACTGGCTGCCACTGCAAGACATGTTGCGCAAACCGGATGGGGGCCGCGCTCGCCTGATTGCCCCGACGCCGGGAGGGAACCTTGCGCGAATTTCTGGTTCGCTGGGAGGTGGCGAAGAGGCGAAGAGGTACGCTAATCGATCGCCCGCCGATAAACTGCTGGCGCGCGCGTGCCAGACCTTTCAGCAAAAGTGTGCAATTTGGAGCAATGAAAAACGTCGCGCCTTTGTCGAATTTCTTCGCAAACGCGTGGTCGTGATCGCGACCTCAATCAGTGATCGTCGATTGGCGGAGGCCGCATATCAGACCACCAATACGCGCGGTCGGCCGTTGGGCGATGACGACATTGTCAAGGGGTATATTGTCGAATTGGTTGGGCGCCAAGCGGCGACGCTCGCCAACACTGTTGCTCAAGCCTGGGAAAACTTGAAGCGCGACCTCGGTCCAAATTTTGAGCGCTTCATCGCCGCTGCGGTTTTTGTCGACAACCAGGGCGCCGATGACAGAGGCTATGCTGCAGGCGTGATGGACGCGTTTGAAGTCGAAGATGGTGCAAACAGGGCCTTGATGTGGGTTCAGTCAAGCCTGCCGAAACATGCTCAAGC
>JBIKVO010000341.1:0-3823 GCA_044356795.1 Caulobacterales bacterium | reverse complement strand
GCGCATGCCCCATTCCACCGCGCCAACCGGCCGCCTGCGGGTCTCGCCAGACCGCGTGGACGCTGCATGCAGCCTCTGCCCCGATCCTTGTCCTGTCCGCCCCATGTCACGCCTTCCCTTGCCAGCACCGCAAGCACGGCACTAATCCTGCTGCTGCGGCTGAATTGAGGTCAAGCCGGCTCGCCGGCGACTCTCGCGATCCGCACGCCAGTGGGTGCAGAAGGTTGGCCCGGATGGCAAGCCCGGTCAGTCCGCGGATGCCGCGGTCGCGGGTCACAAAACGCTCAGTGGGTTCAAGACGGGTCCAAGACCCTTGGCAAGGATGCGCACGGCATGTTCAAGGGCTGTTACACCGCGTTGGCGACGCCGTTTTCCAATGGCGATGTGGATGAGGCCGCCTTCGTCCGCCTGATCACGCGTCAGATCGAGGAGCGCATCGACGGCCTAGCGCCCAATGGCACCACCGGGGAAAGCGCCACCTTGTCGCTGCAAGAGCAGATGCGGGTGATCGCGCTGTGTGTGGAGACGGCGGCCGGCCGGGTTCGCGTGCTGGGCGGAGCGGGCGCCAACGACACCGCCCGCGCGATTGATCTCGCCCGCCATGCCAAGGCTGTGGGCTGCGACGGCGCGATGGTGGTGACGCCCTACTATAACAAGCCAAACCAGGAAGGCCTTTATCGCCATTTCATGGCGGTGGCGGATGCGGTGGAGATCCCGATCATCTTGTACAATGTGCCCGCGCGGACAGCGGTGGATCTGGCGCCGGAAACGGTCGCGCGGCTGGCGGCCCACCCCAACATTGTCGGCCTTAAGGACGCCTCCAACGATCTGGGGCGCGTCACGCTGCATCGCCGGCTGATCAACAAGCCGTTCACGCTGTTGTCTGGCGAAGATGCAACCGCTGTCGGCTTTATGGCGATGGGCGGCGACGGCCTGATCTCGGTGACCGCCAATGTCGCCCCGGCGCTGACGGCGCGGATGATCCAGGCGGGATTGAGCGGTGATTATGGCGCGGCGCAAAGCCTGGCGCTGGCATTGTCGGATTTGACGCGGGCGCTGTTTGCCGAGCCAAGCCCCGCGCCGGCAAAAGCGGCGCTGGCGATGCTGGATCTGTGCCGCGCCGAGACGCGCCTGCCCTTGGCGCCCGTCACACCGGCCACCCGCGAAGCGATCCGCGCTGCGCTCGCCAGCCTTGAATTCCCGGGGCGGCCATGAAGCTGGTTGCGGAAAATCGCCGCGCGCGCTTCGATTATCTGATCGAAAGCACATTCGAGACCGGCATCGTGCTGCTGGGCACGGAGGTGAAGGCGCTGCGTGCGGGACGGGCAAACATCGCTGAAAGCTACGCCAGCCCCGAACGCGGCGAGCTGTTTTTAATCAATGCCTATATCCCGGAATATTCGCCGGCCGCGCAGTTCAATCACGAACCGCGCCGCGCGCGAAAACTTCTGGTGCATAAGCGTGAACTGAACAAACTTGTCGGCGCGGTGGAGCGCGAGGGCCGCACGATCGTGCCGTTGAAGCTGTATTTCAACGAACGCGGCAAGGCCAAATTGGAGCTGGCTTTGGCGCGCGGCAAAAAAACCGCCGACAAGCGCGCCGCCAGCAAAGAGCGCGATTGGAAGCGTGAACAAGGACGCCTGCTGCGGGACAAAGGATAAGCAAAGACGCGTTCCGGAACGGGCGGCTACCCGGTGATGATCTGCGCATAACTTTGCGCATCCACATTGCCGCCCGAAGCGATCACGCCAACGCTTTTGCCTGCGCAATCCACCGCCCCCGATAGCAGCGCGGCAAGCGCTGCAGCCCCGCTGGGCTCCAGCACCAGCTTCAATTCTGCAAACGCAAAACGCACCGCGGCGCGCACCGCTGCGTCACTCACCGTCAGCGCACCCGCAAAGCGCTGCTGCGCGATCGCAAACGGCAAGGCGCCCATGCGATCCACCAGCAACGCATCACAGATTGACCGCACCCCCGGTGCATTGCTTTCCCGCACGCCCGACGCAAGCGAACGCGCGATGTCGTCGTGGCCCTCGGGCTCAACGGCATAAATGTGTGCGTGCGGAAACTTCGCCTGCACCGCCAGCGCAATCCCTGCCGCAAGCCCGCCGCCCGATGCACACACAAGCACACAATCCAGGGCGTCGGTCGCAGCCGCCAATTCCAGCCCCGCTGTGCCCTGGCCTGCGATAATGTGGGGATCATCAAACGGTTTGACGATCGAAAGCCCGCGTTCGGCCGCGATTTTCGCGCCAATGGCTTCGCGATCCTCGCGGACGCGATCATAGGCGATCACTTCGCCGCCCAGCGCCAATGTCCGCTCGCGTTTGATTGCGGGCGCATCGGCCGGCATCACGATGGCGGCGCTGACGCCGAAATGGCGCGCCGCAGCGGCGGTGGCGATGGCGTGATTGCCGGACGAAAACGCCAGCACGCCGCGCGCACGCACGTCTGTTTCAAGGCTTGCGATCTTGTTGGCCGCGCCGCGCAGCTTGAACGATCCAAATCGTTGCAGACATTCCGCCTTCACCAGCACGCAGGCGCCCGTGCGGGCGTCAAGCACCGGCGACGTCAGAACCGGCGTTGGCGCAATGATGCCGGCAATGCGCGATGCGGCGGCTTCGACGTCGGAGATGGTGGGCAAGAGTGTCATGGTTTTGGTTTCGTCCGTCGTGTTGGTTCGGCTTGGGCGGGATTGTCGGGCCAGGGATGTTTCGGATAGCGACCGCGCATATCAGCGCGCACCGCCGCATAAGATCCCGCCCAAAAGCCTGGCAGGTCCCGTGTCGCCTGCAAGGGCCGGTGCGCCGGCGACAAGAGCCGCACCAGCAAGGGCGCGCGCCCAGACGCGATTGCGGGATGGCGCGTTTGGCCAAACATCTCCTGCAGGCGCACATCGATGGCGGGGCCCGCATCACCGGCATAATCAATCGGCAGAACGGTTCCAAGCGGGGTGGTGAATGTTTCCGGCGCTTCGTCATCGAGGCGCCATTGCAGCGTAGGATCGAGATGGGCTTTCACCGCCCCCGTCAATGCGCTGGGGCTGATGTCGTTAACGCTGATGGCGCGGGCAAACACGCCGTCGCCCCAATCGGACATGGCTTGCCTCAGCGTATCCAGCGTCCAGTGCGGCCAGCCATCCCGCTCAAGACCGCGCATGAAAGCAATGCGATCCAAAAGACGTTGCAGCGCATCGGCGGCGGGCAAAAGCGCAAGGCCCTCACGCGCCAAAAGCCCAACCCACGCCGCCTGCAGCACGGGCCCTGTCGGTGCGGTTTCAGGCGCTTCCTGCACGATGATGGCGCCCAATTTCTGCGTGCGGCGCGCGCGCATCGCCTTGGCGCCGGCGTCAAAACGCACGCTGGTTTCAGTGCCCGCCTCCCGCGCGAGAATGGCCGCGAGGCTGTCGGCATCAAGCGCCGCCGCCGCCAGCACGCGCGCACGCCCCGCCTCGCCAGACGCGTCCGCCACGACAGTCCACTGCGCGCGCGCGAGCGGATCCTCGCGATCAAACACGACGCCGCGGCCATTCGCCATCAGCGCCTCGCCGCCGGGGCCGCGGCTTTTGGCGATGCGATCGGGAAAGCCCAACGCCAACACGGCACCAAACATCGCAGCATGCACCGCGCTGTCGCTGGCGCCGATTTGCGCGGCAAGGCGCGCCGCCAGTCGTCGCGCGGCGTGCGCGCGCGCGCCATCATCGCGCCGCCACTGATCGTAGCGCGCAGAAAGATCCGCGCTGCGCCCGCCAAGGCCCTGCTCGGTCAACAAAACCGCAAGCGCTGCAGCGGTTCCCGCTTCACCGATCGCCGCCGCCGCCGCC
>JBIKVO010000340.1:0-3835 GCA_044356795.1 Caulobacterales bacterium | reverse complement strand
GCATGTGCGGCGATATGGGCAAGCGCGCTTTCAAACGCCTTGATGCGATGGGGTTGCGAGACGAGATAGGCGTGGAGGGGAATGCACATGACGGTTCCAGTGGTTTCGCCCTCTTCGAGCAATTGATCGAAATGGCGCTTGAGGATGTCAGCATAGCGCCAGGGGCTCATCGCCAGTGCGCCGTAGGTGATAACGTCATTGACCTCGAGAGAGTAGGGCATGCTGATCAGCTTGCCTGTTTTGGTTTTCAGCGGCTGTGGCTGGTCATCCTGGAATAGGTCGCAGCTGTACCAAAAATCATAGTCTGCGATGAGGTCCAGTGTGCGTTCGGTGTGCGTCAACGCTGGCGCGAGATAGCCGCGGATGCGTTGACCGGTCGCCTTCTCTACGCTGGCGATCGAATCTTCAAGCACCGCACGTTCTTGCGCCTCATCCATGCCATAGGAATAGCGCGTGTTATAGATGCCATGGCTGAAAAACTCCCAGCCTCGCGCCGCGCAGGCCTCAACAATTTCGGGGTGGTGATCTATCAAGGCGACCGAGAGTGACACGCTGCCCTTCATGCCGTACGCGTCCATCAATTCCATCAGGCGCCAATGGCCGACGCGGTTGCCCCAGTCGCGTTGAGAATAGCCGACAATGTCAGGCGAAGGCTTGGGCCATCCGGGGCGCGAAGGATTTTGGGGCGGATCATACTCGTAGAATTCAATGTTTGGCGCGATCCAGAAGGCGAGCTTCTTTCCCCCTGGCCAAATGATTTTCGGCCGATCGTGGTAGGGCCAGTAATCATAGAGATTGGGATCAGCGTGCATGTCAGCCGGCCTTCTTCGCTTTGGGCTGTTTTTTTTCAAGCCATTTGAGGATATCCCCGACCGACACCACATCGGCATACTTCAATTGCAAATCGGTGAGACTGGCGAAGTGGTAGCTTTCGTGTTTGTCGGCAACGCATTCCTCAGCTACGATTGTTCGATAGCCGTGCGACAGTGAGTCCACGGCGGTCGCCCGCACGCATCCGGATGTGGAGCCGCCTGTAACCAACACGGTATCGACCTTATGAAACGTCAGGTATGATTTGAGGGGCGTTTCAAAAAATGCGCTCGGCATGCGTTTATCGAAGATCAAATCGCCATCGCAATCAATCTCGCAGCGTGGATCAAAGGCGTGGCGGTCTGAACCGAATTTGATATTTTGAAGGCTGTCTGGGGTGTTTGTGCGCGTGCCCCAGACGCCCGCATCGCCGCCATCTGGTTTGTAGCATACCCGTGTCCAGATCACCGGCATTCCTGCGGCGCGTGCAAGCGCGGATGCTGCGTTCACATACGCGATCTGTTGGGGGTCGGTGACGTACGCAGATACTGGGAACAGATCCGGGCGGGTGTAAGCCTGTTGAAAATCGACATTCACAATCGCGAGTTTGGCGCCAAAGCCAAAGCGCGCGCGCGCTGGATTGGCTTTCACCCGGGCGAATATCTCGCGCGCGGTCAGATCTTCGCGCTGCATGGTTGACGCGAAGGCGAGGGTTTTTGCTTTTTTATCTTTGGACGATTTTCCAGCGGACTCTTTTTCCTTGGCCATGATTATCTCCTGTTCTCCGCCCGTTTATTCTCCGATGCGCCCCGGTTGGTGTGGCCGAGCGAATGTCGAGCAGGTCTGCGGCTGGCCCGACAGCCATGGACCAGTCTTGCCATGCCGGCGGATTGGGCGCCTAAATCTACGCGGAAACTATCGGAGGAACTGACCGTCATGCGCAAGTCTGGTTTCGTGGGGGGCTGTATGCGGGGGGGGGTCGCGGCGTGCGCGATGGCGCTTGGCGGGTGCGCCAGCGCCCAAACCGCGCCCCCGCCCCAGCTGCCGTCGCCGCAAACCCCGGCGGCTGCCGACGCCCCGCTTTGCTATATGATCGTGATGGGCACCGTGACGGATCGCTCCGGTTTCCAGGCTTACACGGCCGCACTGCCGCCGCTGTATCAGCGCTTTGGCGGCCGCTATCTGGCCATCCAGCGCAATCCGAGCGTCCTGGAAGGCGAATACGCCCACACCAGTATTGTGATTTCTCAGTGGCCATCCTGTACCGCCGCTCAGGCGTTCTGGACCTCCCAAGAATATCGGGAGCTTGTTGAAATAAGGAAGAATTTTGGGCGCTTCGATGTGATCATTACCCCGGGTCTTCCGCCCCCGAGTCCGCCGGCGCCATGACGCCGGCGCCTCCGCATTAGGCGCCTGTTTACGAAACTGAGGCGAAAAAGCCACGGTTTGGGCCCCTCCGCGATGCGGTTCACAAAACCGTCTTGCCGCGAACGACAACCTGAGTAAAGGATATATCAATTCGAGCATAGGCGGCCCCCGCATGGGGGTCGAACGCGCCCGGATAGAGGGTCAACAATCGGCGATCTCGGCCTCAACCGCCGACGGGGAGAATGCATGAGCAAGAAAATCTTCGGCGCTACGGCGGTATCGCTTGCTATAGTGGGCGCGACCAGCGCCATGGGTGCAGGCGCGGCCTTTGCTGATGAAGGCGCCGACGCTGGCGAGATCATCATCACCGCAGAACGCCGCGCGGCCAATATCCAGGATGTGCCGATTGCGGTGACGGCGTTCAGTCCGGATACGCTCGATGAATTGCAAGTGACCGACGCCTTGTCGTTGGCGAAGTTCGTGCCGTCGATGGTCGGAGCCAACAATACCGGCCTTGGTTCGGCGAACGCCTACTTCCTGCGCGGTCTTGGCAATACCGAATCGATCGCAACGTTTGATCCTCCGGTCGGCGCATATGTCGACGATATCTATATCGCTCGTCAAAACGCCAATAATTATCAGCTGCTGGACGTGGAGCGCATCGAGGTGCTGCGCGGTCCGCAGGGTACTCTGTTTGGCCGCAATACCACCGGCGGCGCCATCAATGTGATCCTTCGCAAACCTAACGGCGAAAGCCGCGGTTATCTTGAGGCTGGCTACGGCTCTTACAATCGCTACATGGTTCGCGGGTCGATGGATGCCGCGCTGACGGAAAATATCTTCACGAAATTCTCTGGCTTTAAGCAGGAAGATGAAGGCTATGTGCGCAACCTCGCCACCGGCGATCTGCTGAATAGCCGCGATCAGTATGGCGGCCGCGCCGATGTGCGCGTCCTGCTGAGCCCAGACATGACGTGGGATGTCGGCTACGAATTCACCAGCGACGCTGGCGTGAATATGCCCAACTTTGATCGCACGGGCGGCTTGACGCCATACACGGCCGTGACGCCGGTTGGGTCTTTCCCGGGGCAGCTGACCTCGACGCAACCGCGCTTCAACGAAACGCGCTCTGGCCTGCGTGAAGGCAATTGCGAAGGCGACGTATTTGACGATTGGCGCACGCGCGCGCGCGGCAATTGCATGGTGGCGCAACAGACATCGTGGGCGTCAAATCTGGAATGGGATCTGGGTGGCGCGACGGTCAATCTGATCTCCGGTCATCGCCATCTTGAGCAGAATTTTGCGATTGATTTTTTCAATTCTGCCAACAGCCGCGGCGGCTTCACGATCGTCAATCAAGGCGAACACAGCCAAACCAGCCACGAGTTGAAAATCTCGTCCGATTTTTTTGACGGCAAGCTGACGACCGTCAGCGGCTTCTACTATATGGAAGAAAACAACGAGGCGAAACTGACGGACGGCGCCAGCGCCGGTGCGCTAGCTTTCATTATCTCGGATCGCTTCCTCGAGAACACGACGCAAACCGTGGCGCTGTATTCGCAAGGCGATTATCGCCTCACCGATCGTGACACGATCACCCTTGGTGCGCGCTACACCGTGGAAGACAAGCAAATCGCGTACAGCCAGCTTGGCCGCG
>JBIKVO010000339.1:0-3838 GCA_044356795.1 Caulobacterales bacterium | reverse complement strand
ATCGGTACAGCTTTTTTGAACATCTCACAGACCGCGAATTCCCCCGTCCGCACCATTGTGGCCCAGCTGGCGCAGCCAAGATATCCAGAACCAATATTGCGCACCCTGTTGGTCAATTGCCGCTTGAAGCGATAATCGCCCATGCCGAGATCGACCTCGCGGAAGCCATTGTCGGCCGCCCACTCGATCACCCGGCGGGTTAGTGCGGTGCCAGGGGAGTAGGCGTCAAACGCGCTGTCGTGGCCAATCAGCCATGTGTGGAGCACCGGCCCAGACTGCAGCAGCAGCTGTGCCGCCGCCAGCCGATCGCCAACCTTGTCTGTGAACAGGATAACGCGGAAGTCCGGGTCCTGGCTGGCCCAGGCCTGTTCCAAAATATTGACCACCCAGCCGCGCTCCCACACCCGCGGGAAATGCGATTCCCGGCACTTTTCCCGGCACCAGCGCAGCAGCTGATCCCGATGGTCGAGGTTGCGGTCGTCGGCGGTGAACACGATGCCGCCATGCGCGACGTCCATCGCGCGTCGTTTCCGGTTCATTTTCTTGACCGTGTCGGCGCGCTCGACCCGGAGGCCGTCGACATAGGCTTTGGCGCCGCCGGGGCCTAGAACCGCGCTGTAAGCCGATGCCGTATTGCGCACGCTGCCGCTGGCCCACCCCTGGCTGTCTACCGCCATGTTCGAAAAGTCGATCCGGCCGACGCGCAGCGCGCGGCACAATTGCGACGCCGTTACCTCAAGTGTGGGCGGGGCGATCAGGCCCTGATAGTCCGAGATGGGCATCCCCATGGCCATCGCCGCGAAGCTGGACGGACGCTGGGCGGGGAAGAAGCCTTGCACCGCGCCGCCATCTTCCACAACCACCACACGCGCATCATCTCTTGCAGCGCCGACTGCCTGGGCAAAACGCAAAGAAAAATAGGGGCTTGCGAGCGTTTCGTGGGTGTCGCGCAGGCGCCGCCAAGCTGCGGCCTCAGCCGGGCCGAGGTCTTTGGGATGGACGCACTCCAAACGCATCGCGCTAGCATACCCCCGGTGGAGCCCGCGATCCCCGCATCCACCATGGATGTTTCGCGCAAGCGCATCATCGATTGGCGAACCGAACGACCACCTCTTGAGCGATGCGATCCGTTTCCATTAACGGTTCATAACGCCAATTTTCGAGGCGTCCAGTGAACACTCTCACGCGATTGTGATCGGCCAGTGCGGCATGAAAGCCAAGCAGCTTGCCCATGTCCCCATCCACGGGAATTGACATCACCGGTTTCCCCGTTGAGGCGGCTTCGGCGGTCATGTTCACGCTGTCGGCCGTCACCAAAAGCGCGTCTGCCGCGTTCAGAATGGCAAAATAGGGGTTGGGGCCATCGCCGTCATAAAACAAGGCGGATTGGCTCTTTAGGCGCGCCTCAAATACCGCCCGCGCCTTGGCGCCGGTGCGTCGCGACAGTGTGACCAGGAGGCTTGCGCCACTGTCTTGGCGGACCTGCATCAAGTGATCGACGATGCGCATGGCGTTGGCTTCGGAAATATCTTGGCGCTTGGATTTGCCCCCGATCAGCACGCCGACGCAGGGCGGAGAAAGGTGCGATAAATCGACGCCAAAAGCTGCAGCCCCCGCCGCGATCCGCTCCGGCGTGACGCGGTGGCACGAGCCGACCATGGACAGCACATTCTCCCCCTCCAGCTCATCATGGCTGGGGGCGACCACCAAATCAAACTCGCGCGGGTTCATCCGTGGGTCTTGCAGCTGCACAGTATAGGTGTGCCCCCGCGACCAGGACTTTACGCCTAGCGCAAATGGCAGGCTGTGTCGGCCGCAGCCAATGAACAGATCAGGCCAGGGCGGTTCGATCGCGTCGGAATCATCGGTGAGCGCCTGGCGCGGAAACGGCGTCGCCCAGGCCGGCAGTACGCCCCAGGGTGGGCGCAATTGCACGCGACGCACATGAACGGCGGCTGGGGTGCGCCGAGCGATCGCTTCCGCCAACCCCAGCGCCTGATTCTCAATGCCGGCGCGACCATCGCTGACCGCCCAGATGGACAGCGTCTGGGCGCCCTGAAAGCCGACGGTTTTCATCAGCGAACCCCGTCGCCGCCGATTATTTCCATTGAATTTTCAAGATTTCATAGCTGCGCACGCCCCCCGGCGCCGTCACTTCCACGACGTCGCCTTCCTCTTTGCCGATCAGCGCGCGGGCCAGTGGCGAGGAGATCGAAATCTTCTTTGCGCGGACATCGGCCTCGTCTTCGCCGACGATCTTGTAAACTGCCTTGCCATCGGAATCCTCATCCATCACCGTGACGGTCGCTCCGAATTTCACGATCGTGCCAGAAAGCCGCGACACATCAATCACTTGGGCGCGCGCCAGCTTGTCTTCCAATTCCGCCACGCGGCCTTCGATCATGCTCTGACGCTCTTTGGCGGCGTGATATTCGGCGTTTTCCGATAAATCGCCGTGCGCGCGCGCTTCCGAGATCGCTTCGATCACGGCGGGGCGCTCCACCGTCTTGAGACGCTTCAGTTCTGCGTCGAGGGCGGCGTGCCCTTCGACGGTCATGGGGATCTTTTCCATTGTTAAGGAGCTTTCCGTCCGTTGCTCTGCTGTTCGGCCGTTGATGCGGCCTCGACATCGATCTCTGGGTTGCTACAGATCCTGGGAAGTCAGACTCAGGAATGCCGTTCCGTCAAGAATAGGTCTGCAAGGCGCGTACGTCCAGGTCTTGCGCGCGCAACCGCCGGATGGCCTGGATTGCCGCCCGCGCACCGGACACGGTGGTATAATAGGGGATGTCCAGTGAAAGGGCGCTGCGGCGGATCATGAAACTGTCGCGGTAACTCTGCGCGCCTTCGGTGGTGTTGAAGACAAGCTGCACCTCACGGTTTTTCATGGCGTCAACGATGTCTGGGCGGCCTTCGGCCACTTTGTTGACCCGGGCTACCGGCACACCGGCCTTTGCCATGGCGTCGGCGGTGCCGCCGGTCGCCAAGATGGAGAAGCCCAACCCGATCAAGTCGCGGGCCGGTTGGATCATCGCCGGCTTGTCGGCGTCGCGCACCGAGATGAACACCACGCCCTCCGTCGGCAGTGCATCGCCTGCAGCGATCTGGGCCTTGGCGAAGGCGGCGGGGAAATCGACATCGATGCCCATGACCTCACCGGTTGAGCGCATCTCCGGGCCAAGGATTGGATCCACGCCGGGGAAGCGCGCAAACGGGAACACCGCCTCTTTCACAGCAACATGGGAAAGTTTCTTCGCCTTCAATTTGAAGCGCGCCAGCGCCTCTCCCATCATCACTTTTGCTGCGATCGCGGCCACCGGCGTACCCACCGCTTTGGCCACGAACGGCACCGTGCGCGAGGCGCGGGGATTTGCCTCCAGCACATAGATGGCGTCGTCCTTCACGGCGAATTGCACATTCAGCAGGCCACGCACCTGCAGCGCCTTGGCCAGTAGAATGGTTTGTCGTTCGATTTCGGCGATGATCTTTTTCGATAGCGTATAAGGCGGCAAAGCGCAGGCGCTGTCGCCGGAATGAATGCCGGCCTCTTCGATATGCTCCATCACGCCGGCGACAAACACGCCATCTTCGTCGGCGATCGCATCAACATCAACCTCAATCGCGTCGCGCAGATAGCGATCAACCAGAACGGGGGTTTTTTCACTCGCACGCACCGCGCCGCGCACATAGCGCAGCAGCCCCTCATCGTCGTACACGATTTCCATCGCCCGTCCGCCGATCACATAAGACGGCCGCAACACCACTGGCAGGCCAATGCGACGAGCCGCCTCAATCGCCTCTTTTTCGGAACGCGCGGTGGCGTTTTCCGGTTGCTGGA
>JBIKVO010000338.1:0-3839 GCA_044356795.1 Caulobacterales bacterium | reverse complement strand
AGCGTTCAGCGACCGTGCCGTTCCGGCGCCGGCAGCCATGACGCGATCATCACCTTGAGCCGCTTGCCGCAGATGCGATCAGACGCTTCCCATAAAGCAATCAGGGCATCATTGATGGCGGGTATGGGCGTGATGTTTGCCGGACGAGGCTATGGCGGCTGGCGCTTCATCACGGGTAGGCTGATCGCCTGGCGCCGCGGCCTCTCCCCGCCGCACCGCCCGGCAGCAGACAGCGCCTGAACGGCATGCTTGCGATGCCGTCCCGTCACCGCCGTCGGCCCATCGCGTATTCGCCCCTTGTCGCTTCGCCCTGCAAGAGCATAACGATCCACCATCGCTGCTGCGGCCTCGCGCCGTGCGCCCACGCCGATCCTGTCCGCCAACCGCGCCAACGATCCCATACGCTGACGCCGCCACACCTGTCGGCGGACAATCTTCGGCAGCATTTTTGATGAGGTGATGCCCAGGATACCGACAGGCTCAGCCAGTACTCATCGGCGCCAGGTGTCGATCAGGGCCGTGGACACCTCCCGCCGCCGCGAAAGCCACTTTTGACCGATCCCCCGTCCAACGCCATCATGCGGCGGCCAGGAGCTGATCCCGGAGACATCCATGGCCCCAACCAGGCCAGGCGGTTGAAGAGTGCCGCAAGCTGTGCACTTTAGGCTTGCTCGGCGCGGCGCTGTCGGCTGGACTTGCCCCGCCAAAAGTCAGGGAGCCCCGCGCGTGAGCTATTATGTCCGTGTCTTGACGCCGGAACGGCGTCCGATCACCGCGGATGCGGTGCGCGCGGGTTTGGCGGCGCTTGACCGTCCCGATGTCACGCTGGTTATCGATGAAACCGAGGACGAGACAGATTGGACGGCCATCGTTGCTTATACCGAGACTGGCGAGCCGATCGGTTTGTTGACACGCGATGCGGTGGCGGATGCCGACAGCCTGGCAAAGGGCGAGATTGAGGATTTTCAAGAAGAATTGAAAGACGCCGCCCCAAAATCGGGGGCAGCCTGGGTGCGCCATTATTTGAAGACCGTTCAAACAATCTACGCTGTTCAGCTGCTTTCGGCGGCGTTCACCGAACAGGGCGAGGGCGTGGCGGGGCTTTTGCTGGAAGCGATCCGCGCAGAGGTTGGCGGCATCATCCAAGGCGATGGCGAGGGCTTTTCGAACGAAAACGGCGATCAGATCGTTTGGGACTATAACGACGATATCGATGGGGAATGGGTGATGGCGGTGTTGGACGCCGACCGCACCTGGGTGCGGTTTGTGATGGACCGTGGCGATCAGGCTGCGCGCGCGGCCTTCCTTGATGGGCGCATTCCAGCGCACGGCGCCCGCTTGTTGAGGGACGAAGATGCATAGCGGGCGCGTTGTTGGTGCGCCATTCGGGGTCGCCCATGGATCGACGCGCATTCTTAACGCTCTCGGCTGCCGCACTTGGCGCTAGCATATCGCCGGCGAAGGCGCTGCAGGGGCTTTCGTTTGCTGCGGCTGAAGCCTATTCACGGGACCGGCGCGGCGTCGCATTTGTTGTCATGGACGCTGCCGGCGCTGTTCTTCACGAGACTTATCCAAGCCCCGGTGCGAGGGATCGGGCGTGGGAACTGGCCAGCGGCACGAAGAGTTTTTGCGGAATCGCTGCCGCAGCTGCGGTCAAAGACGGCTTGCTTCGGTTGGATGGTCCGTGTGCGGATGTCCTGCCCGAATGGCGCGGCGATGCACGCGCGACCATCACATTGCGCCAGGTCTTGACCCTGACGAGCGGCCTCAGCGGCGGCCGGCGCGGGCGTCCGCCGGATTATGCGGACGCGATCGCCGTTGAACCGGGGACAGCGCCGGGTGCACGCTTTCAATACAGCCCCGCGCCGTTCCAGATTTTTGGCGAAATGCTGCGCCGAACGACAGGCGCGGACCCGTTGACGTATCTGCAGGCGCGGCTGTTTGATCCGATCGGCATCCGGCCGCAGCGATGGCGGCGTGGGCTGGATGGATTCATTCACTTGCCGTCAGGCGCGGCATTCACCGCACGCGATTGGGCGACATTTGGTGCGATGACGGTGCGCGGTTGGCGGGTAAACGGGCAGGCGCTGCTCGATGACGCCGCCTTGGCCGCAAACTTTACCCCCAGCGCCGCAAACCCAGGATATGGGCTGACATGGTGGCTGCTGCGGCCGGGCCTTGTGGCCCCATCACCGCGCTCGGGCTTGAATGCTGAAACCATTGGCGCGCAGGTCATCGCGGAGGATGTCGTGATGGCGGCCGGCGCCGGTCATCAGCGGCTTTACCTGCTGCGCAAGCGTGGCCTGGTGGTGGTGCGCCAAGCCAGCGGCGTGCTCGACGCCTTGGCAGGTCGCGGCGTTGAATGGTCCGACACGGAGTTTCTGCGCCGGTTGCTTACGCCAGTCTGATTTCGCGCAGACGCTGCATCAGATACTCATGCGCCGTGATCGGTTCGGCGTAGCGGTTGGGATTGGCGCTGCTGATGCAGGATGGCAGCGTGCGGATCACATAATCTGGCGCAAAGTGCTGAAAGAACGGGATCGAATAGCGCGGCAGATGCGCCCGGTCCGGCGCCGGATTGACCACGCGATGCGTGGTTGACGGCAGCACATGATTGGTCAATCGCTGCAGCATATCCCCGACATTGACCACCAGCCCACCGGGCGGTGGATTCACCTCCAGCCATTGTCCATCGCGATCCAGCAATTGCAGACCGGATTCCTCTGCGCCCACCAGCAGCGTGATGACATTGATGTCCTCGTGCGCTTCTGCGCGCAGGCCCTGCGCGTTCGGCGGCACCGGCGGGTAATGCAACAGTCGCAAGATCGAGTTGCCGCCAGTGACGCCCGCTGTCAGCAGATCCTCCGGTTCGCCGAGATAGCGCGCAATCGCCTGCAAAATGTGCATGCCAAACGCGTCGAATGCGTCGAACAGACCGTAGAGATGCGCCTTGAATTCGGGAATCTCGCTGGGCCAGATATTGGGGGGCATTCGCGCATCGGGAACGCTCAATTCGCGCCCCACATGCCAGAATTCTTTCAGGTCCACCCGTTCGGCGCCCTTCGCCGCCTCCATACCGAACGGGGTGTAGCCGCGTTGTCCGCCGCCGCCGGCCACATGATACGCACGCTTTGTGGCGTCGGGCAGGGCGAAGAATGCTTTCACGTCCGCCACCGCGTGCGCCAAAAGCGCCGCATCAAGACCGTGGTCGGCGATGACGGCAAAACCGTAGCGCTGAAAACTTTCGCCCAAAGCGCTGGCGAAGCCTTGGGGATCTTCTGTGTGACGCTGCGCCGAAATCGGCGGTGCTCCATTGATCCCCATGAAAACCTCTTTTGCCCTATTTGGCCTCGTATCCCGCCCGGACCAGTTGATCAAACAGACGCACGCCATATCCAGCCGCGCCGGCCGGCGTTGTGGGCGTGCCGGTTGTTTTCCATGCCATGCCCGCGATGTCGAGATGGGCCCATGCGGTTTCCGGCTTCACCCATTCCTGAATGAAGGCCGCCCCGATGGATGCTCCCGGCAATCCCGTGCCCTCAACGACATTGCGGACGTCTGCAATATCGCTGTCGATGTCCTTGACGATGCTGGGATGCAGCGGCAGGCGCCATACCGGTTCGTTGGCGATCTCGCCGGCGGCGATCATTTGATCTTCGAGTGCGCCATTATTGCCAAATAAGCCGGCATAATCGTCACCCAGCGCAACCCGCACGGAGCCGGTTAGGGTGGCGATGGTAATCATCGCCTTCGGCATGTAGCGGTCTTGGACCCAGGCGATCGCATCGGCAAGAACCAGACGACCTTCGGCGTCGGTGTTGAGGATTTCGGCGGTTTTG
>JBIKVO010000036.1:0-13532 GCA_044356795.1 Caulobacterales bacterium | reverse complement strand
CCGCCCGATTGGTTGAAACGATGATCGACGCCGGCGCCGGCCTGTTCGACACGGCGCCGTTTTATGGCGCTTCGGAACAGCGTTTGGGGGCGGCCTTGCGCGGTGTGGCCCGTGACCGCTTTGTGGTGATCACCAAGGCAGGCTCCCGCGTGACGCGCGCGGGTATCGAAAAAGACTTTTCCCCGGCCGGTGTCATCGGTTCGGTGGAGGCCAGCCTGAGAAGTCTGCGCCTGGATCATGTTGATCTTTTGCTGTTGCATGGGCCCGCAGCGGACGCCTGCACCGATGATCTGGCGTGGGCCTTGGCGCAGTTGCAGGCGCGGGGGCTTGTGCGGGCAGTGGGCGCCTGTGTGCGCGATGCGGGAACGATGGCGGCTGCCGCTTGGGCGCCGGTCAAGGTGCTGCAAGGGCCGATCTGGATGACGGTCGCGGGGGCGGGCTGGGCTGCCCACGCAGCCAGCCGCGGGCAGGGCTTTTTGGCGATCGAAGCGCTGCGGCCTTCGGCGTCGGGGCTGCGGGCGCCCAAAAGTGCTGCCGATCTCTGGTATCTCGCCCGCGCAGTCACCCGCTGGGAGGCCCCGGCCGATGGCGTGCCCGCGGGCGAGCGGCTGGCGGCCGCGCTGGCGACGTCGGATGTGTCGGCCGTGATCGCAACCACCACCCGGATCGCCCATTTGCGGGCCAATCTTGCGGTCGCGGCTGCAGTCGTGGCGACAGCGTGAATTGAAAAAGCTCTCGCGTCCCTTTATCCGCGCCGACATGACTGATCAAAACCCCTTAAAATCGCCGTCCCGGTCTGGCCTGTCGCGTCTTGCACCCATTTTGTGGGTGGCGGTTCTGGTCGCTGCTGTGGGGGCGGGGGCGGCTTTTCTGCTGCGCGAGCGCCCTGTGGCGTTGGCCCAGGCGGGCGCCCAAGCCGGCGACCAGGCGATCGAAAAGTGCAATATCGGCGTCAATAGCCGCATAGGCGGGGAGCTGGCGCTGATCGACGAGACGGGCGCGCCGATCACCCAGGCGGCGTTTCTTGGCAAACCCACGCTGCTGTATTTCGGCTTCGCCAGTTGCCCAGATGTCTGCCCGATGGCGATGTCGACGCTGGGGGCCGCCATTGAGGTGCGCACGCAAGGGGCAGGCGCGATCCAGCCGGTCCTGGTCAGTCTCGATCCCGAACGCGACACCCCCGCGGTGATCGGCCGTTATGTCCAGTCCGGCGGCTTCCCGCCCGGCCTGCGCGGCCTGACGGCGACCACCCCGGACGCGCTGGAGCCGATCAAAAAACGCTTTGCGGTCTATGGGGTGAAGGCGCCGCTCAAAGACAGCGCGATGGACTACACCATAGACCATTCGTCAAACTTTTATCTGATGGATGCACAGTGGAAAAATATCGCAACGTTCAGCTCCAAAATGGCGCCGGGCGATATGGCCAAGTGTATCGATCGGGCCTTGAGCGCGGCTCAAGCCAGGGGATGACCGGCCAGCATCGGGCGGCGGTTGCGTGGGGGGAGCAGCTTAGCGTTCGCTGTGCGGAGATTTCGCCGCGCTGATTAACAAGTTTGAAACCGGTGTAGCCGAGCTTTAGTTTGGCGGGCTGCGGCCATACACGCCGGACGGGTAGGAGTGGCGATGCTGTACTCGCTTTATGAGCTCAATCACCTCGCTGTCGCGCCCCTGCGGGCCGCGGCGATCGCCCAGTCAACCTTGCTCAAGTCGCCATTCAATCTGGCGCCTGAAAACCCCTTCGTAAAGCAGGCTGCCGCCGCCGCCGAAGTTTTTGAGACGGTCACGCGCCGCTACCGCAAGCCGGATTGGAACTTGCCCACCACGCGCATCAATGGGGTGGATGTGGATGTCACGCCGATCGGCGTATGGGCCAGCCCCTGGGCCCAGATGGTCCATTTCCAGCGCGACCCCGCCGGCCTGCGCGAGGTGCACGGCCCCAATCCGCGGCCCAATCCGCGGCCCAATCCGCGGCCCGATCCGCGGGTGCTGATCGTGGCGCCGCTGTCGGGTCATTACGCCACCCTGCTGCGCGGCACGGTGGAGGCGTTTTTGCCGGATCACGAGGTTTACATTACCGATTGGGCCGATGCGCGCATGGTGCCGGTGATGGCCGGCCGCTTTGATCTCAACCACTATATCGATCACATCATCGCCATGCTGGCGGTGATCGGGCCGGGGGCGCATGTGGTTGGCGTGTGCCAGCCGGGGCCGGCGGTACTGGCGGCGGTCGCGCTGATGAGCGAGGACGATCATCCCGCCCTGCCGGCCACCATGAGCTTCATGGGCAGCCCGATTGATGCGCGCAAATCACCGACAACGCCCAATAAATTGGCCGAGCAGCGCCCGTTTTCCTGGTTCGAGAAGAACATGGTCCATACGGTGCCGATGATGTATCCCGGCGCTTTCCGGCGCGTATATCCAGGCTTTCTGCAACTCGCCAGCTTCCTGGGCATGAACTGGTCGCGCCATGTGGATGCACATTGGGATTATTTCAGCGACATGGTGAAGGGCGATGGCGATAGCGCCGCCAAACACCGCGAATTCTATGATGAATATCTCTCGGTTCTTGATCTCACCGAGGAGTTCTATCTGCAAACCATCCGCGATGTGTTCCAGGAACATAAATTGCCGCGCGGTTTATTGATGCATCACGGCCGTCCGGTGCGGCCAGAAGCAATCCGCAACGTTGCGCTGATGACGGTGGAGGGCGAGAACGACGACATCTCCGGCGTTGGCCAAACCCAGGCCGCCCACGATATCTGCGTGAACATTCCCGCCGCCAACCGGATTGATCATTTGCAGCCCGGCGTTGGCCATTATGGCGTGTTCAATGGCCGCCGCTTCCGCACCGAGATTTATCCGCGGATGCGCGAATTCATGCTGAACCACGCAAAACGCAGTGCGGGCGCGATCCCGTTCCGTCGGAAAAAGCATGACGCGGCTTAGGCGCTACCTTGAAGTTCCTGAAACAATCAGTTGATATTTTCTGACAACGGCTTTGATTTCAAGCCATTTTTGGTCATCTCCGGGTGATGTTTTGGTGCGCCAATGCACCCATCTCATGCGACGCGGTGACTCAGTGCTTTATTTGCTGGAAGGCCTTATGTGTCAAAGGGGGCAATCTGCACCCATGCACATCGACATCGTTCCCACAAGCGTCAGGACCTGATTGCCGCCAAAGCGCGCCAGCTGTAAAAGGTTCGCGCCTGCGTGACCGCCGGCTGCCTTCAGGGCTCCGATAATATCGGGGTGCGGCTTGGTCAGGTCATCGCCCGTCACAAGGTCGGCAACACTTCGATCTCGAGATTGGCGAGAGATCCTTCGAGTTCTGCGTGAATGAGGCGCGGGTGGCGGCCAAAGCGGCGCTGCATGGCCTTTCCGTGATCCGCACCAGCGTCGGCGACGCAGAGATGACAGCCAAGGAGGCTGTCATCAATGACAGGCGCCTCGCCGAGGTCGAACGCGCATTCCGCACACTGAAAGGCATGGATCTCAATGTGCGCCCGATCCGGCATGGCCTCGAGACCCGGGTCAAGGCGCATATCGTCGTGTCAATCCTGGCTTATTATGTCCAGTGGGATAGGCGGTAGACTTGGGCGCCGCTCACCCTCGCTGATGAAGTCGTTAATCAGGCAGAACGCAGGGAAAATCCGTGGCGCACGCCAAGCGTTCAAAGTCGGCGCTCGAAAAGGCTGTAAGGCGCACGCTCGCCGATGGCTTGCCGGTCGTGAGCTTGACATGATCGCTCACCCACATGGCGACCCCCACATGGCGACCCCCACATGGCGACCCCCACATGGCGACCATCGTGCGCAGCACTTTGAAATCCGCCGGCGCGCGCCCGGGCGAAGCGATCTTTCCCGGCACGACGCGACCAACACCAAACCCGGAAAAAGCGTTCGATCTCCTCAGAACTATGACTGTGTAGACAGTGGCCCTATGTCCGTTTCACGGATAACTAGTTGAGAAATAGAAAATTATGCTTTGGAAGCAGGGGAGCTTCGGGCTAACGCGCAGCGGCGTCGTCCCGGGCTTGGCGTGGCAACCCAGGATGACGGCGCCGACGGCAATCAGCGCGCCATGCCGGCGATACGCTTGCGCTCCACCGAAGACGGAATGCGCAGCGACTCGCGATACTTCGCTACCGTGCGCCGCGCGATATCAATGCCGGCCGCTTTAAGAATTTCCACGATCCGATCGTCGGACAAAATCTCCGTCGGCTTTTCATCGCCGATCAGCTTTTGGATCTTGCGCCGCACCGCCTCGGCTGAATGCGCTTCTCCGCCATCGGCGGCCGCAATCGAGGCGGTGAAGAAATACTTCAACTCAAACACGCCCCGCGGCGTCGCCATGAATTTGTTCGTCGTCACACGGCTGACCGTGCTTTCGTGCATGTCGATCGCACTGGCGACGGTTTTCAAATTCAGCGGGCGCAGATGCTCCACGCCGAAGGCCAAAAAGCCATCCTGCTGGCGTACAATCTCACGCGCCACCTTCAGGATCGTGCGGGCGCGCTGATCGAGGCTTTTCACCAGCCAATTGGCGTTCGACGCGCAGCTGGAAATGAATTGCTTATCTACTTCGCGCGCGGTCTTGGCCGAAACATCGGCGATATAGCGATTATTTACCAGCAGCTTAGGCAGGCTGTCGGCGTTCAATTCCACATGCCAGACGCCGTGCGGCGTTGCGCGGACATACACATCCGGCACAACTGAGTGGCTTTCCACCGCGCCAAACGCAGCCCCCGGTTTCGGCGTCAATGCGCGCACTTCAGCGATCATGTCGCGCAGATCATCTGAATCCACGCCACAAATCTCGCGCAGCTTGTCCAGCTTGCGATTGGCCAAAAGATCCAGATTAGCGATCAGCGCCTGCATCGCAGGATCGAACCGATTGCGATCAATCAGCTGCAGCGACAAACACTCCGCCACATCCTTCGCCATGACGCCAACGGGTTCAAACCCCTTCATGATCGCCAGCACATGCAGAACGGCGTCAGCGTCGGCGCCAAGTTGGGCGGCCACCGCGCCCACATCACCGCGCCAATATCCCCAGTCATCCAAGCCATCAATCAGCGCGCGCCCGATCAGGCGTTGCGCCGGGGTGACGCCGGCTTGTGTTAGTTGCGCTTCGAGATGATCGGCAAGCGAGGTTTCGGCGGTGAGCGAGTCCTCCAGACTTGGAAGATCGTCGTAGCTTTTGCCCGATCCCGCCTTCGACCAATCGGTCAGCGGAGCGGCGCCGGCATCCATACGATCGGCGCCGGCAAGATCGGGATTGAGGCTGTCAAAGTCGGCGTCGATACTTTGCGTGGCGGCCTCTGACGGGAAATCGTCCGATAGCAGTAGCGTTTCGCTGTCATCGCGACGAGTTTCTGCGTCTTCAACGCCGCCGTCCTGACGCTCCAACAGCGGATTGCGTTCGAGTTCGGTCTCGATGAATTCGGCGAGTTCGACGGTCGACAATTGCAACAGCTTGATGGCTTGCTGCAGTTGCGGCGTCATGACCAGAGACTGGCCTTGCCGCATTTCCAGCCGAGGGGTCATCGCCATGGTTGCGCCTCAATGCTGGTAGGTGTCGCCGAGATACACCTCACGCACGGTCTGGTTGCGCCGAACCTCATCCGGGGTGCCTTCAAACAGCACGGCGCCTTCGAAAATGATCGACGCGCGGTCGACGATATCGAGGGTTTCGCGGACATTATGGTCGGTGATCAGGATGCCCAAACCACGGCTTTTCAAGAAGGCGATCAGCTCCTTGATGTCGCCAATGGCAAGGGGATCGATGCCGGCGAAAGGCTCGTCCAGCAGCATGAAGGCGGGCCGTGTGGCAAGCGCGCGGGCGATCTCAACGCGACGCCGTTCACCGCCAGACAAAGCGGTGGCGGGGCTGTCGCGCAGATGCTCGATGCGCAATTCCTTCAACAGACCGTCAACCGCGGCGGTCTGGCGGGCGCGATCACGCTCCACCAATTCCACCACGGCCATCAAATTCTGCTCGACGGTGAGACCGCGGAAAATTGACGGTTCCTGCGGCAGATAACCGACGCCAAGGCGTGCGCGCTGATACATCGGCAGCGCCGTCACGTCCTCCCCATCGATGAAAATCTGCCCCTGGTCCACGCCAATCAATCCCGTGATCATGTAGAAGCAGGTGGTTTTGCCTGCTCCGTTGGGGCCCAGCAGGCCCACCACTTCCCCCCGGTTGAGGAAGAGGGATACCCCCTTCACCACCTGGCGTTTGCGGTAGGTTTTTCCGATATCGACTGCGGCCAAGCCCTGCGCACTCGCGTCTGCTTCGCCGACGCCTGGTCCGGTCGCCGCGCCCTCTGCCGCCATTGAGGTCATCCCGCGCTAAGATTTGGTGAAAAACGGCCCTACCGACCGTCGCTTTTTGTCTGCTGCGACCGCGGACGGATCACACCCTCAACGCGCTTGCCGGCGCCGGGGCGAAAGGTTGTGCGCTGGTTTCCAATCTCCAGCACGACTGTGTCAGAACGGGTCACATTCTCTTCCGATGCGATCACCACATTGCCGGTGAAGGTCACGGTGTCGGAATTGGTGTCATATACGGCGCGGTCGCCGCGGGCTTTTTGCGCTGGACGCACATAGAACACGCGGCCTTCCGCCACCATCCGATCGATGTCGCCAGACCCGACCTGCGCATTTGCCGATTCGGCCGACCCTGCGGGCTTGAAGGTAATGGTGATTTTATCGGCCTGCAGGCGGGCGTTGTCCTGGGTCACATCGACATTGCCCGTCAGCACCAGCAATCGGGCGTCCTCGCGGTATTCCAGCGTATCGGCGGAATAGGCGATGGGGCCGCGACCGGGGGACAATTGCGCCTGTGCGGTCCCGATCAGGGCCGGGCCGATCAGCCCGATCATCGCCGCCCCCGCAGCAATAATCGCCAAAGCGTTCGTCGCTTGCGCCATCGCCTGGGCCATCTGGCGGCTGCGCGCGGCGCGTT
Organism: Caulobacterales bacterium; assembly: GCA_044356795.1. Taxonomy (GTDB): domain Bacteria; phylum Pseudomonadota; class Alphaproteobacteria; order Caulobacterales; family Aquidulcibacteraceae; genus JBIKVO01. The sequence continues at coordinate 6,563 of JBIKVO010000036.1, read as the reverse complement.
CGGTCGTCTGTGCGGCGCTTGTCATGCCCGTCTCCCGGTTGGGGGTGGGAGGTCTCGTGTCGCTCATTTCGCTTTGATGACCCCTTGAACCCGGCCGCGCAGGATGATGCGTCGGCCATCGTCGCCAATTTCATACGTATCGCTGCGCACCGCGCCAAGGGGCCCGGCGCCACGGATTGCACGTTCGCCGCGGATCGTGCCGTTGCGGGCGTCGATGAAGGCGTTGGTAGAGGAGAAGCCAGCGCCGTCCTGGCCTTCAAATTTCACATCGCCCTCAAGCTCGACGGTGCGTTTGGCCGGATCATACAGGCCACGCACCGACAGCATCTTGCGCCCGTCCTCTGAGGCATACAGCGGGGTGTCCAGTACGATGATGTCGGAACCGGGCTGGCGGAAGGCGCTTTTCGCCACGATTTCATAGCGCTGACCATTCTGAGAGCGGCCGACAAAGCGTGGATTGTCCATCCGCTGGCCCTCGCTGCCGGCAGCCATAGCGGCGGGGTCGACTGTGCCGCTGACGGCGTTGACGGCCATGAATATGAAGATCGACGCGAACGAGGCCGCCGCCAGCGCGACAAACAGAAACCGCAAGCCCGACAGGCGTGCAGACCGGCGCCGCGCCGCATCCAGTGACAACTGGCGGCGAGGCTCCCACAGGTCGGGCGCGGCGGTGGCGGCGGTTGGGTTCATGGCGGTCAAATCAGCACCGCAGTCCTCGCGCCTAACCGTGGCGAATGCAAGTCTGGCGTGTGGTGACGCTGTGCACCCCCTCAACTATGCGCAAAAATGTCCGTTTCGTCCCAGCCGGCGAGATCGAGATCGGCGCGGGTTGGCAGGAAGTCGAAGCACGCCCGCGTCAGGTCCATGCGGCCTTCGCGCATCAGCATCGCATCCAGCCGTTCGCGCACGGCGTGCAGATGGATCACATCGGCCGCAGCATAGGCCAGTTGCGCGTCCGACAGCGTCTCGGCGCCCCAATCGCTTGACTGCGCCTCCTTTGACAAATCGCGCCCCAAAAGTTCCTTCACCAAGTCCTTCAGGCCGTGCTTATCGGTATAGGTGCGCGACAGTTTCGAGGCGATCTTGGTGCAATAGACCGGCCGACACACCACGCCCAAATCGCGTTTGATCATCGCCACATCAAAGCGGGCGAAGTGGAAAATCTTGTCGCGGCTTGTGTCGGCCAGAACCCGCTTCAGGTTCGACGCGGCATAGCTGGTGCGATCCAGCTGCACGATATGGGCCTCGCCGTGGCCGTCCGTCATTTGCACCACGCACAGCCGGTCGCGCACCAGCGACAGCCCCAGCGTTTCCGAATCGATCGCGATCGCGCCTTTGAAATCGACGCCGTCCGGCAGGTCGGCCTTGTGTAAATGCACCACAATATTGCGGCCATCGACTGTGAGGGAAAGTTTGCGTGCGCTCATGCTGGCTGGCTAAGCCCGCCCGGCGCGCGCGTCAATCGCTGCGCGTCATGCGCGGGCCGCCACGATCACCGCGCTGGTTACCAGCAACAGCCCCACAATCATCGCAAAGCCGCGGCGGAACGCAGCGCTTTGGAAGCGCGCGCTCAACGCGCCGCCGGCCAGCGCATAGCCGCTCATCGCGATGCCGTCCGCGACCAGGGTGGCCGCTGCAAACGCCGCCAATTGCGGGCCGATATTGCGATCGGCGCCAAGAAATGGCGGCAGAACGGCGGTGAAAAAAATCACCGCTTTCGGGTTGGCGATCTGCACCAAAAACCCATCCAGAAAGCTGCGCCCGGCTGCGCCCGGTTTGGCGCTGTCGAGCGGCTTCACGCGGTCGCGCGCGCCAGCCCACAGGCTTTTCGCGCCAAGCCAAGCGATGTAGGCCGCACTGGCCAGCCCCAGCCAATGAAACGCCGCCGGCGCGGCCTTGATCAGCGCGAAAAGCCCAAGTCCAGCCGCGCAAAACCAAACGAGCGTTGCAACATTCATCCCCGCCACGCCGATCAAACCGGCCCGCGGCCCGCGCTGTAGCCCGGTGGCGATCGCAAACAGATTGGCGGGGCCGGGCGTGACGGCGAACACGGCCATGGTGGCGCAATACAGCGCATAGGTTTCCAATGGGACAGGGAACATCGAAACGGCGCCTTACAGAACGCCTTGCCAGCGCGCCAAACAGGGTTGGCGGTTGGCGCTGGGGCCCGCCCTCACGGTGAAGGGCGACGCTGTCGATGCCGGAGGCGGCGGTTTTTCATCACATTGGTCCTAATGACGGCCCCGATTGCCGGCAAAGCCATCCTCGGCGTTAAAATGGCTTTACGGACGCGAAAAAGCAGGAGGCCGAGATTAGGATCCAATACAGATATGCTACGCTGCGCCCCAGCCCGATGGAGGATTTCAGCTTCGCCTCCACCGCCGTGTTCGGCCCCTGCGCCAGCACGGCGAACATTTTCTGCCATTCATGCATCACCAGCCGCAAAATCACGCCGATGATCAGCGCCGATCCATAGGTGACAATCTTGGCGGCGTACCATTGCTGGCCGGGGCCGGCCGCGAACGGCCCATGGCCCATCAAGGAGGCCGCGCCTGCGCCAATCAGCAGCGGAATGAGAATATAGCGTGACCAATCCTCAAGCCCGGACAACAGCTTCCAGATCGGCTGCCCGCGGGTGATGAACGCCCCCCAGGTGACGCCCATCCAGATCACCCAGATCACCCACATGATCGGGATCAGGTCCGCGCCCGCCCCCGTGGCGCGATCCCCCCACATGCCCCACAGATAGCCCATATGCAGACCCAGCGGCAAAAGCGTGATGATCCCGGTGCGGGCGAGGATGTCGATTCGGTAGGCGGTCTCCATGTGCCGGCGGCGTTCCTCCAGCGACAGGGTCGGGTTCACCACCTTGTAGCTGGTCTGGAACACGCCCCATTCCCCGCCCAGCCAATAGACCATCGCTAGAATGTGCAGCCAGCGCAGAATCTCGAGTTCCTTTTCGCTGATGACTTCAAGCATGGCGTAAACCCCGCGGCCCGATGGGCCTCCGTTCAAAGGATATATCCTTTGGCCAGCATGGCGGTATTGTTCTGCCGGCAAAAGTGCGGCGCTCGGCCGCAGCCTGGCGATCAGCCCGCGATCCAGGCCTTCAGCAGCTGATGGGCGATTGCAAATGGCGGCGGCGACCAGACGCGCCCTTTTTCAGTGTCCGCCCCACTGGCGAGGGCCGCTCGCGCCTGCTCCTTGCTGAGCCACACCGTGTCGCTGATTTCATCATCCAGGCGCACCGCGCCATCGGCCACTTCGCAGATGATCCCGATCATCAGCGATGATGGAAACGGCCAGGGCTGGCTGGAATGCAAGTGCACCGCAGTCGCCGTCAGGCCGACCTCCTCCAGCGTCTCGCGGGCGCAGGCTTCTTCGATGGTTTCGCCCGGTTCGATAAAGCCGGCGAGAGCGGAATACATGCCCGGCGGAAACCGTGCCTGCCGGCCCAGCAGGCATTGGTCGCCGCGGACCGGCAGCATGATCACCACCGGATCGACGCGGGGAAAATGCTCCGCGCCGCAATTGGGGCAGTGCCGCTTCCAGCCGGCTTCGGCGGCTTCGCTGCGATGGCCGCATTGGGCGCAGAAACCATGCCGACTGTGCCAGTCAAACAGCGCCTTCGCTGCGCCCACAATCGCCAAATCACCGCCCGGCAGCCGCGCTGCGGCGCTGCGCACATCAATGAAATCGCCCAGTCCCGCAATTGGCAGCTCATCAAGTGCGGCCCGCTTTTCCAGCGCCACGGCAAATACGGGCGTTGAATCGGGTCGCTCCCCCAGGAAGATCACCGGGGCTTGGGGATCGGCAATCGCTGCGGCGGCGGCGTTCAGCCAGACAATGCCGGCCGCATCGCACAGCACGGCGCCATCCTGTAGAACGCACATCTGGGTTGCGGACGCGTGCAGCGCCTGCGCGATCCAGGCGGCGTCCTTACGGCGATGGGCGGCGCGATCGAGCGGGGAATTGGCGAAGGCGTTGAGGCGTGAAGACAGGCTCATGCGGCAGCGGTAGGCCGCTTGCGGCCGCTAATCAATGCGCTGGCTCATGCCCCGGGGCGGCGGGTAAAGCCGGCGCACTCGCCGGTGGCGGCGGGGCGAACAGGCGGGCGCGCACTTCAGTGCGCAGTCGTTGCATCTCGGCGCGGTCCTGCGCGGGCAGGCGCACCTGATCGGCCAGCGCAAACCCACCCCACAGCGCGATAAAGGCGACGGCGGTGGTCAGTATAGTCAACCCGATGGCGGCGCCTGGATTCTGCTCGCTGAACACGAAAACATGCAGCACGAAATACGTCAAAACCGCAATGCCGGCCGCGCCGATCAAAGCCTTCCAGCGCGCCCGCCATCCCTTTTGCGAGGCCGCCTTCCGCAGGCCCTCGGGGAACTCGTCACGCTGCCCGTTCGACTGGTTGACGAGCATCAGCAGTATTGGCGCCTTCACGCCCGACCGCCTGGCCCGCACGATCGCCACCTCCTGGCCCTCGCGCACATGCACGGTGGTGTTGCGGAAGGTGAACTCTTGCGGTTTGCCGGCCTCGTCGCGCAGCGTCACGCGCATGACATTTACCACCGCATCCGCCAAAGCGCCGCCGCGCCGCCTCAGCGAGCGCGGTTGGTCGGCGGTGGCGGTTTCGGTGCTAAACGATACCCCCACCGCCACACCGGTGATGAAATTGAGTTCGGCAGGTCCGGCCATGACGGCGATTTCCTCAGTTTGGCCCGCTTCGATAGGATCGTGATAGCGTCGCTGCGTTTCAACAGCGCAACAATGCGGCCGCATTCTGGTCTTGGGAAGGGAAAAAGGGCGGCGGCAAGCGGCTTGCCCTTCGCTGAGGGCCGCGTCAGGATGCGCCATGCGCCGCATTCGTCTGTATCTTGAAGCACCGCTTGCGCCGGGCGCGCAGGTGACGCTTGACGCCGATCAGACCCGCCGCCTGCAGGCCGTGCTGCGGCTGCAGCCGGGCGATCCGGTGCGCGTTTTCAATGGCGACCAGGGCGAGTATGCTGGCGTCTTGGCGCTGCGTGGCCGTCGTGATCTCTGTGTGCAGCTGGAGGACTGCGTGCGCGCGCCTTCTCCGCGTGCGGGGCCGGTGCTGCTGTTTGCGCCGCTCAAGCGCCAGGCTACCGATTGGATCGTCGAGAAGGCGGTGGAGCTGGGCGTCAGCCGCATCATCCCGGTGATCACGCGGCGAACTGTGGCTGAAACCGTCCGCCTGGATCGCTGGCGCCTGATTGCGATGGACGCCGCCGCCCAATGCGAGCGCCTGGACTTGCCTGTGTTTGATGCGCCCACCGCGCTCGACCGGGCATTGATCGCCTGGCCGCCCGCACGCGCACTGCTGTATGCTGATGAAACCGGCGGCCCGGCGATGCCAGCCGCGCTGCAGGGGTATCGCGGCGCACCGCCAGGGCTGTTGATCGGGCCCGAGGGCGGCTTTGAGCCGGTCGAACGGGATTGGGTGCGCAGCCTTGACTTTGTGCGACCATTTTCTTTCGGTTCGCTGATCCTGCGGGCCGAGACGGCATGTATCGCGGGGCTCGCACAGATGTCGGCGTGGGGCCAAAGCGCCCAGTGGGGGATGCGGACGGATGAAACGCACGGATCTTGATCTGACGCGGCGGGCAGCGCTGCTTGCCGGGTTTGGCGTGATGATCGGCGCGCCGTCGGCGTTTGCCCAGGCCAGCGATCCGTTGCGCAGCTTCACCATCCCCTCGGCGTCGATGGAGCCCACGCTAATGGTCGGCGATGTGGTGTTGACCCGCTGGACCGGTCGCCCTGGCGCACCGGCCTTGCAGCGTGGGGATATTGTGATTTTTCGCCGCGAGGGCATTTTCTGGGTCAAGCGCCTGATCGGCCTGGCGGGGGATCGGGTGGCGATCCATCAAGGCGTGCCGTCGGTGAATGGGCGGCCGCTGGCGCAGGAGGTGCGCGGTGGGCTGGGCTCTGGCCGGAGCGCGAAACTGCTGGTCGAGACCAACGAAGCGCGGCGCTACCGCATCCAGATGGGCCCAGCGTCCGCACGGCGCCCACACCGGTCGGGATCGGCGCGCCAGATGGCGACCGTGCAAGTGCCCGAAGGCAGCATCTATGTGCTGGGCGACAACCGCGACGACAGCTTCGATAGCCGCAGTTTCGGCCCGGTGCCGATCGCTGATCTGCGGTTTGTGGCGATGCAGATCTTGTTCAGCAATACGCCCGAACGCATCGGCCTGCGGCTCGATCGCCCGCCGCCGTGATCGGCGCCCCCCGTTATGGGGGACCCCGCACCAATGATCATGCCGGTTTTTGCGCGGCGCTGACCACGATTTGCCGGCTTCGAGCGTCGTGCTGTGTCGCCACCCGCGCCCCATGATAGATTGCGGTGCGCAACCGTCCGTCCCGAACAGGCCATGCGCATCGCGACGCGACAGGATTTGCCGCTGTGCTTGGTCGCCGGGGCGACGCCGCACAGAGTGCGTAAAGGGTGATAATCCTAGCCCTTGGATGGCGTGGTGCGCCTCCGCGAGCAGCGTGGCGAGGACAAAGATCATCCCGCAGGCCTTCCCAGGCCCGGCAAA
>JBIKVO010000337.1:0-3853 GCA_044356795.1 Caulobacterales bacterium | reverse complement strand
AATGTCCGCATAGTCGCCGCCGTTCATGGTCACCAGTGTCGAACGATGGACGAGCGCCTGCGCTGCGATCATTCGGTCAAGCAGCTTGCGCCGCGAATAACCGGCATGTCCGACAATAGCTCCATAAGCGTCCGCAGCCGCATCATCGAAGGCGAGCGCCGGGATGGCCTTCAATATCACATCAAGGCGCGCGCGCCGAACGGATGCCTGTGCGGGAAAGCGGTAGACGCCACCTTCCAACTCAACCCGCGATACAATCGACATGAGGACGGCATCGTCGAGTGCGCCAATCTTGGCGGTCACGTCCGCGTTTCCATCCCGGAGATGGATCGCGACATCCGTGTCGATTAGATACGCCAAGCCTAGCCCCGTTCCCGAAAAGTGTTGCGCGGTTTTCGGATCGGAACGGGGCTCATCTCAGAGGCCTTCCCGCTCGGGAATCTCTTCGTCGTCACGCAGTTCAATACTCGGCGGCGCTGGCAACGCCAGGAGACGGTCGACCATTTCCGCAATCGACATTTCGGCGGGATAGATCGTCATCACGTTGCCTGAGCGAACAATGACGAGTTCCACGTCATCACCGAAGGCGACGTCCTTGGGGAGCCGGACGGCCTCGCTGTTGCCACTTCTAAACGTTCTGGTACGGGCGACGGTCATCGGTTCACCATGGAGGGCGGATATACGTGTATATACTCTGGCGCCACCCGGTTCAAGCGCCGTTTCCGCGTTTGCTTGCGTATGGCCGTCAGCTCCTGTCCGCCGCGGTGATCACGAATGGTGGACGCTTGCCGGATGCTTCGCCGCAAAGGATGGCGCAGTCCGCACTCACCGCGCGCGCGAATCTTGAGCGCCGCCGCCGCGGCACGCCGTCGCACATTTTGTGCGGCGCATTGCGGGGCTCTGCGGCGCATTGGGCAGCACTGCGCCTCATCGTGCGGCGTGGTCGGTCGTGGTCCGGCGTGAAGCGATGCGCCGTCTGCGTTGATCTCGCACAAGCGCGCCTCGCGCGCGCGGCGTTTGCATTTCCGCGCCATTCCTTCCCACGTCATGCTGATCGTCTGTCATCGGATGATGGGGACGCGCATGGAGACGAGAGGCGAAATCGAAAACCGCGGCAAACTGCTCTGCCGCAAGGAAGCCGCGCGCTATCTCACCGCGCTCGGTCTCGTCATCGCGCCGCAGACGCTCGCGCGCAAATACCACGAGGGGACGGGGCCGCTGTGCACCCATGTCGGCGTGCGCGCGATGTATTGGCAGGCGCACTTGGATGCGTACTTCAAGGCGCAGGTGTCGGAGGCGAAGCCCGCGCCTGCCGTGCGAAGGCCAATGAGGTCCAAAACGCCACCGGCGCTGAAGATGGACGCCATTGCGCCGGCGCCGGCGCCGCCCGCACTTGAGGCGCGGACCTTGGCTGTCGTCGAACCGCCGGTGGCGAGCGTCGCCGCGCCATCAACGCCGCCGCCAACCAAGGGCAAGAAGCGCAAGGACGCTTCACCCCCCAATCAACAAGAACTTCCGTTCTAAGTTCGCCTGCGCCGCCTATCGCGGCAGGCCTTGGCCTGCAGCTTCCCCAGCTAAAGCCGCGGACGCGGAGGCAGGTCAAGGGCCGAAGCGCCCTTGAGGGGCCGGCGCGGCCGTGGCCATCAAGAATAGCCATGGGATCGCCCGTGCCAGAATCCCCGTTCAACGGTATAAAAGCCTAGAATGCAGATCGACTCAGAAGCAGCCCTCCGGACGGCCATAGGCGCTCCCTCTGAAAACGAGGGGCTGGAGTTCAAGACAGCGGCCAACACGTACAGCAAAGAAAAGCTGTGCGAGTACGTCAGCGCGATAGCCAATAGCGGCGGTGGATCGCTCATTCTTGGTGTCACAGACGAGCCGCCAAGGAAGATCGTTGGAACACAAGCCTTCCCAGATCTTCCCGGCCTTCGTGATCAAGTTTATGCGGTCATGCGCTGGAAGATAGACGCCAAGGAGTTTCAGTTAGACGGCAAGCGGATCGTGGTGGTGGCGACGAACGCCGCGCCTCGTGGTCGTCCGGTCGGATTTGGCGAGAAGTTCTACCAGCGAACGGGCAGTTCATTGCGAGCAATGGGAGCCGAAGATTTGCGCGCCGCCCTGCACGGGGCGACGCTGGACTTTAGCTCTGACCTTTGTGTGGGTGCCACTCCGGCGGACCTTGATCAAGCGGCAATCAATCGCTTCAGAAGGCTTTGGGCTAAGCGCGAGCCTGGTATTGCCGTCCACGGATGGACGGACGCTCAGCTGTTGGAAGCTGCAGAACTCACAATTGAAGGTGCGGTCACGAACGCGGCAATGATTCTGCTTGCTTCGCCAGTCGCATTGTCGCGCCGGCTCGGGCACGCCGAACTTGTTTTTGAATATCGTGCGGGCGATGCCGACATTGGTTCTGTTGAAAGGCGCGAGTTTCGCGCGGGCCTTCTTTTGTGGCTGGATGAAGCGTGGGAACGAATAAACGCGCGCAATACGGTGCAGCAGCTTCGCGTCGGGCTATTTCGCGAGGAAATTGTTGGGTTCGACAAGAATTCGTTGCGCGAAGCGATTCTCAATGCCGTATGTCATCGCGACTATGAGGACCCATCTTCATGTTGGGTGAGGATGTACCCCTCACGCATCGAAATCGTGAGCCCGGGCGGCTTTCCGAGGGGCGTGACGCCCGAAAACATTCTGGATAGGCAAAAGCCCCGAAATCGACGTTTGGCGGAAGCGCTGAAACGTTGCGGTTTGGTGGAGCGTTCTGGTCAAGGAGCGGACTTGATCTTTCGACGCTGCATAGAAACTTCAAAGCCTCTGCCGGACTACTCGCGTTCGGATGATAACACAGTAATTCTTGAGCTACAGGCAGAAGCCGCCGATCCTGCGTTCATTCGCTTTCTTGAAGAGTTGGCGGAAGAGCGGCAGCAGGCATTTACAACAAGCGATCTGATCGTTCTTGATTTGGCGCGACGCGGAAAACCGGTGCCGGAGCTTTTGAAGGACCGCGCACGGCTATTGGTTGACGCTGGCGCTTTAGAGCGCACAGGGCGCGGAAAGTTCATCCTATCGCAGAGGTATCGCGGATCGGCTGGCGAGGGGCCGCAGTACACACGCGACAAAGGGCTGGCGAAAGGCGCCGAGAAAGCGCTACTCCGACAGCATTTGGAGAGCGTTGGAGATGCAGGCGCGGCTATGCAAGAATTGATGCAGGTCCTGCCGGGCCGGTCACGCGATTATGTCGGGAGCCGCCTGGACGAGCTGCGTGCAGAAGGCCTGGCCGAGGTTCGGGGCCAGCGGAAGCAAGCGCGTTGGCATATCGTTCGGCGGGCCGTTTGAGGTGGAATTGACGGGCCCCTCAAAGAAAGCCGCAAAGGCGAAAGCCAGAAGCCTGATTTTTCATGCCTTTTCTTTGGGGGAGAATTCCTCCGCAGCCTCAAACGCCGCAATGGAATGGTTTCCATTGTCCCCCCAATCCGCGGCAGGCCTTGGCCTGCGGCTTCCCCAGCCAAAGCCGCGGCCGTGACGGCCGGTCAAGGGCCGAAGCGCCCTTGAGGGGCCGGCGCGGCCGTGGCCCATCATCCCAAATACCGCCCGATCTCCAACTCGATCGACGCCTGCACCGCCGCCTGCGGGCCAAAGCTGAAGTCCAGTCCTTGTGCGGTGTTCTTTCCAAACACGAAGTGCCCGCGCGCAACATCGAGTTCGGGTCGCCATGGCGACAGCGACAACCCGCGCCCATCCTGAAATACCGCGAACGTGCCCTCGGTCGAATGCACCTTGTCGATGTAGACGCCGGCGATCTCGTCGCGCGCCATCGCAAAGCGTGCCGTCCTTCCGTGCTTTTGCCACAGCGAAT
>JBIKVO010000035.1:0-13546 GCA_044356795.1 Caulobacterales bacterium | reverse complement strand
GAGAAGCTTGCCGACCGTGCGCTCGGACATGTCCACGTTGAATCGCTCAGCCAGGACGCGCTTGAGATCGACGCATCGCCACCGCACAACCCCATCAACCGCAAGCTCGGGCCCGTTCGCGACGAGCGCGGCGAACTCTGCCTTCTGCGGCGCAGTCAAACGCGGTTTGCGACCCAGCGGCGGGCGGTTTGAAAGCCCGGCGAGACCGGCTTCGTTGTAGCGGTGAACCCAATCGCGAAGCGTCTGGCGGTCCATGCCGCAACTCTCCGCGGCTTGCTTGCGCGAAGCGCCGTCCAATACCGACGCCAACGCCAGCATGCGGCGCGCCGCGTCAGCGTTCTGGGTCCGAGCCGCTGCATGACGCAAACCCCTGGCGTCCAAATCCCGCCGCGAGATCTCAATCTCCGCCGACATCAACGTCCTCCGTTCATCTGCAAAGCGGAGACCTAAGAATCAGCATTCGACTCCCTTAGGAAACCCGCCGCGAGAGTCATTGCTCGGGGCGGTTTGTATAAAACATTGGACCGCCAAAAAACAAAAACTAAACCCAATATCCCCTGGAAGTTCAATAAATCTTCTGGGTTCATTGGCGAAATTCCAGCGAAGCTAAATAAAGCAGCAAAAAGGACGCTCCCGCAAAAAAGCGAAACCGGCAGTCGCGTTGCGATCTTTACGCAACGTTCTGTCTCTTCGTCCTACGCCGTCCAAGGCGCCAGCGCTTCTTCGTACTCTTGCTGGCGCCGCGCTTTTTGCGCCGCAGAGGCGATGCGGGCTTGCTCAGCGGCCTCTGCGTTGGCGCGGGCGAGCGCCTCCAGCTCCATCATCCGCGCCTTAGCCCCTTCCACCCGGGGATGCTGCGGCCACGCCTCAACAAACGCCTGCACGCTGGCGCGATCATTCCAGATCAGCTGTTTCCACGCTTTTGCTTCGCCATCCAGCTTTGCCGCCCGCTCTCGCGCGTCATGGCCTTCGCGGGTGCCGGGGAAGCTCTCCGCAAAGCCCAGCAGCGCGGCGGAATCCGTGCTGTCTTTGAATGGCGCATACGCAGCGGACGCGGCCGCTGCGTATGCGCTCGGCGCTTGCGGCTCAATTGTCACGAAGCCGGTCATCGCGCCGTCCCGAAGCGAGCGGATCAACCGATCCATATCGTCATGAAAGTCCGGGTCTGGCCGCACAACAGCCGCGTGATTGCCCATCATGCCGCGAATATCCTCGCGCAGCGCGTCCGCCTCCGGCATCGGCGCGTCGTTGACCAAAAGCGGGATGACCCGCACGCCAAATTGCAACGCCATGGCGATTTCCTGGCGCACCAGGTCTTGCGGGTCATCCAGGCGCCGCGCGCCGCTCGCATCCGGAATGGTCAGCCCTTGCGGCCCCATCACCGCCGGCAAGACCCGGCACTTTGGCAGCGTCTTGCGGATGATTTCCTCAGACGGCAGGCCCGGTGAAAGGCTATCGACGTCCTTGAACACCGCCGCCGGCGGCCCCCCTCTTTTCCCTTCGCGCGGGAGGCGGGGTCTGCTAAGCGCGGGGGATGTCGTCGTTTGAAGATCGCCTCCACGAAGCCGCTGACCGGGTCACTGTAGCGCTCGACGCCCTGTTGCCGCGCGCGCAGGGGCCTGAAGCGCAATTGCTATCAGCGATGCGGTATGCGTCGCTGGCCGGGGGGAAACGCATGCGCCCGTTTCTGGCGCTGGAGGCCGGCCGCCTGTTTGACGCTGACGAGAAGGCGCTGTTGCGCGCCGCCGTCGCGATCGAATGCATCCACACCTATTCGCTGATCCATGATGATCTGCCATGCATGGACGACGACGATATGCGCCGCGGCCAACCCACCGTGCACAAGCAATGGGATGAGGCCACAGCCGTGCTCGCTGGTGATGGTCTGCTGACCTTCGCCTTCGAGGTGCTGGCCGATCCCGACACCCACCCTGATCCGCAGATGCGCTGTCTGTTGATCTCTGGCTTGGCCCGCGCGTCTGGGCCGCAGGGCATGGTGGCAGGGCAGGCGATCGACATGCTGGGCGCTGCGGCCAACATCGAGGCGGGGGCTGAGCTTGCGGCTGTTTCGCGGATGAATCGCCTTAAGACGGGCGCCTTGATCAGCTTTTCGGTGGACGCAGGGGCCTTGATCGGCGGCGCCCGCGATGATCAGCGTCAGGCGCTGTCGCGCTTTGCGACCGATATTGGCCTTGCCTTCCAGATGGCCGATGACCTGCTGGATGTGGAAGGCTCGGAGGATGAGGTCGGCAAGGCGGTGGCCAAGGATGCCGACGCCGGCAAAATGAATTTTGTGACGCTGATGGGGGCGGAGGGGGTGCGGGCGCGGATGACGCTGCTGGCGGATCAGGCAAAACGCCATCTTGCGATCTTCGGTCCGCGCGCGAAAGTCCTGTCCCAGGCAGTCGATTTTGTATTGGATCGGCGCTACTAACCTCTGGATGTGCCCTTGCGGCGCCTTTTCTCCGGCTTGCGCTGTGGGTACAGGGCTGGGGGTACAGGTTGGACGTATGTTCACGTCCGTCCGGATAAAAGATGCGCCCGTGCGGCGCACACGCCGTTGGAGGAGGCCCCTGGCCGGCCATGAAGCCAATCACCCCCCTGCTTGACCAGGTCCCGACGCCGGACTTCCTGCGCCGTCTGCCTGAATGCGATTTGCGCCAGCTCGCTGATGAATTGCGCGCTGAAACGATCGACGCCGTCAGCGTCACCGGCGGCCATTTGGGCGCGGGGCTTGGGGTGGTGGAGCTGACGGTGGCGCTCCACTATGTGTTTGAAACCCCAAAGGATGTGCTGATCTGGGATGTGGGCCATCAGGCCTACCCGCACAAAATCATCACCGGTCGGCGCGACCGCATCCGCACTTTACGCCAGGGCGGGGGCCTGTCGGGTTTCACCAAGCGCGCCGAAAGCCCGTATGACGCGTTCGGTGCGGCCCACGCCTCGACCTCGATCTCGGCTGCGCTCGGTTTTTGCGCCGCCCGTGACCGCAAACACGAGGACAATCACGTAATCGCGGTGATCGGCGACGGTTCGATGTCGGCGGGCATGGCCTATGAGGCGATGAACAAGGCCGCCGAAACCACCAAGCGGCTGATCGTTATCCTCAACGACAATGATATGTCGATCGCCCCGCCGGTCGGCGGGATGAGTTCTTACCTCGCCCGGCTGACGTCATCGCGCACGTACCAGGCGTTGCGCCAGGTCGGCAAAAAGGCGGCTTCGGCCTTGCCGCGTCCGGTCGGGGAGGCGGCCCGCGCGGCGGAGCATTATGCCCGCGGCATCGTGCAGGGCGGCACCTTCTTTGAGGAGCTGGGTTTCCATTATCAGGGGCCGTTCGACGGTCACGACTTGTCCGACCTGATGCGCGTGCTGCGCAATGCCAAGGAGATCGACGATAAACCGGTCTTGATCCATGTCGTGACCAAGAAGGGCAAGGGCTATCCGCCCGCGGAAAACGCTGCCGACAAATATCACGGCGTGGTGAAGTTCAATGTCGTCACGGGCGAGCAGGCGAAAAAGCCGGGCCCGGCGAGCTTCACCCGCGTGTTCGCGGACGCTTTGATCCAGGTCGCCGATCTAGATCCCCGCGTGGTGGCGATCACGGCGGCGATGCCCTCTGGCACCGGGCTTGATCTGTTTGAAAAGCGCTTTCCGGCGCGGATGTTTGACGTCGGCATTGCTGAGCAGCACGCCGTCACTTTCGCCGCCGGTCTCGCGGCCGATGGCTACAAGCCGTTTGCAGCGATCTACTCCACCTTCCTGCAGCGCGGCTATGATCAGGTCGTGCATGATGTGGCCATCCAACAATTGCCGGTGCGGTTTGCAATCGACCGCGCCGGTCTGGTCGGGGCGGACGGGCCAACGCATGCGGGCTCGTTTGACATTGGCTATCTTGGCGCGCTGCCTGGCTTTGTGTTGATGGCCGCCGCCGACGAGGTGGAGTTGGCGCGCATGGTCGCCACTGCGGCCGCGATCGATGATCGCCCGTCGGCGTTCCGTTATCCGCGCGGCGAGGCGCTCGGCCTTGAGATGCCAAGCACGCTGGAACCGTTTGAAATCGGCAAGGGCCGCATCGTGCGGGAGGGCGCCACGGTGGCGATCTTGTCGTTTGGCGCGCGCCTGGAGGAAGCCAAGAAGGCGGCCGATAAACTCGCCGCCATGGGCTTGAGCACCACCGTCGCGGACGCCCGCTTCGCCAAGCCGCTGGATCACGCGCTGATCCGCCAGCTTGTGCGCCATCACGAGGTGCTGATCACGGTGGAGGAAGGCGCGGTTGGCGGCTTTGGCGCCTTTGTGCTGCATTTCCTGGCGCAGGACGGGCTGTTGGATCGGGGGCTGAAGGTGCGCACGCTGACCCTGCCCGACGTGTTCCAAGATCAAGACACGCCCACGGCGATGTACGCGGAGGCCGGGCTGGATGCAGCAGCGATCGTCAACTCGGCGCTCCAGGCGCTGGGCCGCGCCACTGTCACGGAAGGCGGGGCGCGGGCTTAACCGCCTACACCCCGGCTGCTGCGCGAATGCGCTCCGGCGCCCAGCACAGTTCTGCCAGCCGCAGATAGGCTTCCTGGCGTTGGTCCAGCGCCTTTTTGTCCAGCAGCGGTGCGTTCGGGAACAAGATCCCATTGGCGCGGAAATAAGCCGATAAAGCCGGGCTGGCCGTCGCGCTGCCAAACAGCGTGCTGACCATAGGGTTGGGCGCTTGCTTGGCGTATTGGATGCGTTTCTCGGCGTAGGAGCGATCGTTGAGCGCTTTGTTGACCTGCTCGGGGATGACCAACAGCGCCGCCATGCGCTGGCGCTGTTCGCGGTAGATGCTGGCCTGCTTGAAGCCATGCCCCAGCGCTTCCGATCCCGATTTGAAGCCGCGCGGCAAAAGATGCTCCACGTCGTGGGCGTCCTCGCCTTGGCGGCAGGCATAGAGCTTGAACCGATCCTGGCGGTCTTCGACTTCATCGAGAAAGGCGGTCAGCCGCGCAATCAGCACCCGCAATTGCGGCGAAGGCCCGCGTTCGGAATGGCGGGGTTCGGGATGATCGGCGAAGTCAAATTGCAGTTCGCCCTGGAGCGCCACCAGACGGCTGGCCAGATCTGGCAGCGGCAGACTACGGATTTCGCCGGCCGCACGCGCGACAAGATATTTCAAGCGCTGCAGGTTGCGGGTCGCCGGCGCCTTTTGCGCCGTCCAGGCAAACCGTGCGGCGATGTTTTCAAGAAACTGCGCCGCTGCACTCAAGCGGCGGGGATCGGGGGCGTGCGGCTCGTGCGCGGCGAGCATCAAGATCTCGTCATAGAGATCCAAATCAAAGCCCAACCCCTCCAGGAAATACAAAGAGCCGAGCCCCGGAGTATATTCCTGCCGCGCTGCACGCGCGCCGGCAAAAACATCGGCGTACGAATTCCAATGCGCGCCGATGAACGCGGATGGATCGGACAGGCCCAGTTCGGGCATCGTGTCGGCGTTTTGGATGGCGAAGAAATAGGCGTTGACGTCGATCTCGGCCATCACGCTGTGGTCCAGCTTTTTGCGCGCCTCCAGCGGCTTCAATGGGGTGGGCTCAGGCAACTCCAGGCTGCGCGCCGCCAGCCAGCATTTGATGAATTCGGCCTCCGCGCCGGCCCCGGTGCGCGCGACCAGATCATTGGCCGCAGTCCAGGCTTCCAGCGCTTCCAGGCGCGCGGGTGCATCGGTGATCCGGGCGCCTAAAAACAGTTTGAACTGATCGATCCCACGCAGCGGCTTGCCGCGGGTGTTCATCGCATCAAACAAAGCGAATGGATCATGGCTGGCGCCTGCGACCACATCCACAAGCGATACCTTGTCGAGAATCCAGCGCGCAAACGGCACCAATTCATCATCAGAAATCCGCAGTGAGACAAATTCGTCGATCTGTTGAAAGCGATCTACGATGTTGTGTTCGGCATCGGTGGCGGCGGGGGTTTTCAGGGCGCCATGCGTGTCCAATTCACGCAGGATGCGGATTCGGTTGGCGTCGGAGAACATCGACGTCATGTGTTCGGCGCGCAGATGCGGCTCCGAGAACAGCGCAATCGCGTCGCGGGCGCGTTTGCGCGAGATTTGCAGGCGGCGACGGATCACCACAAACAGAATGAGCAATGTGGTAAGGCGCTGTTGACCATCGATCAAAGTGGCGCGGCCTTCCACGACCGTCGTCATCATCGGGCCGAGGAAATACCCCTTCTGGCCCACATCGCCGATCCGCGGGCGGAATGCGGCGATCAGGTCGCGCAGCATCGCCTCGACTTCGCGAGCCTCCCACACATAGTCGCGTTGATAGGCGCCCAAATGATAGGTTTGGCGCAAAAGGGCGCGGACGGTCTTTACCGCCGCTGTAACATCGCTCACCGTGCGCCTCCTTCCATTTGTTAACTCTGCGGCAAGAGCGCCGCATTTCCAACCCTTTGGCCCATATCGGCTGCAGTGGCTGGCGCGCTTTCCCCCGCCGCGGGAGAGCCCCCTTGCAAGATTCGCTCACGCAGGCGTGCAACCGCACAGCCGCCCGCACCCCCTTTTCTGACGCGCGCCGGCATGCTTTGTGGCGAGTAGTTGGCGAACCGATGATCCAAAACAGGACGCCCCGGAGGAGACGCAAGCCCCATGAGTTCCGCTTTTCCCGCCATGTCGATTGCGCAGGCGCATGCTTTATTGGCCCAGCCGGGCTCGATGTTTGAGGTCAAGGATGCCGAGGTCGGCGGTGTTGCGATGAAGGTGTGGGCGAATGCGCCCGCCCATCTCGGCCTGGTGTTTGCGTTGTCGGGGATGCATGTCGGGCGCATCTTCCTGGTTTACGAACAGGACCGTGTCGGCTTTGTCGGCTTCCGCAACGCGGCGTTGGCTTTGGCGCACCGGTTGATCGCGGACGGCGTGCGTAAAGGCGATCGGGTGGCGATCGTGATGCGCAATGTGCCGGAATGGGTGATTGCGTGGTGGGCGGTGGTGCTGGCCGGGGGGATCGCCACGCCGCTCAATGCATGGTGGACAGGCAGCGAGTTGGAATACGGGTTGCAGGATTCCGGCGCCAAAATCGCCATCGTCGACGCCGAGCGCTGGGAGCGCATCCGCGAGCATGCCGGCGCCTGTCCGGATCTGCAAAAGATTTATGTCGCGCGGGCAGCAGAAGAAATCGCCGATCCTCGCGTCGCGCGACTGGAGGATTTGATCGGCCCGATCAGCGGTTACGATGCGCTGGCGCCGGCCGCACCGCCTGCGATCGAGTTCGGCGCCGATGATGACGCCACGATCTTCTACACCTCCGGCACCACCGGCAAGCCGAAGGGCGCGGTGATCACTCACCGCAACATTATCTCGAATATGTGGAACTCCGCGTCTGCACAAGCGCGGGCGTTTTTGCGCCGTGGCGAACAGCCGCCGCAGCCCGATCCCAGCGCGCCGCAAAAGGGCTTTTTGCTGTCGGTGCCGCTGTTCCACGCCACTGGCTGCTTTGCGATCATGGTTCCGTCCACGTTGCAGGGCTTCAAGATTGTGATGCAGCGCAAATGGGATGTGGATCAGGCTTTGCCGCTGATCGAGCGTGAACGAATCACCCATATCGGCGGCGTGCCGACGATTGCATGGCAGGTTGTGGAGCATCCGCGCTTTGAAAGCTTTGATCTCAGTTCGATAGAAAGCGTGTCTTATGGGGGGGCGCCGTCGGCGCCGGAACTGGTGAAGCGGATCAAGGAGCGCTTTCCCCAGGTGCAGCCCGGCCAGGGCTGGGGCATGACGGAAACCAGCGCAACGGCGGTTTCAAATTTCGCGGAAGATTATGTGCAGCGGCCGTGGAGTTGTGGCGTCACGAGTGCGACGGGGGAGGCCAAAATCGTCGATCCCGCTACCGGCGCGGAGCTGCCGCGGGGCGCTGTGGGCGAGCTTTTGTACAAAGGCCCGATCGTGGTGCGCGGATATTGGAACAAGCCGGGCCCCACCGCAGAGACATTCCAAAATGGCTGGGTGCGGACTGGCGATCTCGCCAAGATGGACGAGGAAGGCTTCATCGGAATCGTTGATCGCGCCAAGGATATGCTGATCCGGGGCGGTGAAAACATTTACTGCGTTGAGGTGGAAAACGCTTTGTACGAACACCCCGCCGTGATGGACGCGGCCGTGATCGGCATCCCGCATCGCACCTTGGGCGAGGAGCCGGGCGCGGTCGTCCACCTCAAGCCGGATATGCACGCCGATGAGCAGGAGTTGCGTCAGTGGGTGGCCCAGCGCCTGGCGGCTTTCAAGGTGCCGGTGAAGGTCGCGTTTTGGGCCGAAACCCTGCCGCGCAATCCGCAGGGCAAGATCTTGAAACGCGATCTGAAGGGCGTGTTTGGCGACGACGCCTAAGCGCTGCGGCACTCTGTTTTGGTTAAAGCGGGCCGGGGTCCAACGGCTCGCTTTTTCTTGCCGCGCCCCTTGCCAAGTCGGACAAAACGGGGCGAACTCAGAGCAACACAACGCGGCGAAAGCCCGCGAACGCATAGGGCAAAGGAGAACGCAGTGGCGGGACGGCGGCTCGAGGCTTGCCGCGACACGGCTTGGCGTGTGGCGATTTGTGCAGCGGGGGGCGCAGCGTTTCTGACGGCCTGCGGGCCTGCGCCTGACGCCTCTGATCCTGCGCCGCCGGCGGCGCCTGCACCGTCCGGTCAGCGCGAGGCGCCCTTCACAGCCGAAGTTTTTGGCCTTCCGGTCACGCGCACCTTTGCCTGCGCCAATGGCGTCCGGCTCAGTGTACGGATCACCCAGGATCCCCATCGCGCCGAGGTGTCGGCCGATGGCGCCATCCCGGCGCTGTTGGATGGGGTTGTGTCGGGCTCGGGCGCGAGATTCGAAAAGAGCGGGATGTCGTTTCACACCAAAGGGTCTGAAGCCCTGTGGGGTGATTTTCTGAAAGAAGAAACCCGGTGTGTGGAGCAGGCCGAATGATGCGCGCGGAGGGCCTTGTTCTTGTCGATCTTGTTGATGGTGTGGCGCAGGTGACGCTGAACCGGCCGGAGGCGATGAACGCATTGTCGAAGTCGTTGCGCGCGGCGCTGGCGGATGTGTTTGTGCGCCTCGACGCTGATGATGCGGTGCGCGCGATTGTACTCACCGGCGCTGGCGATCGCGCCTTTACTGCGGGGCTTGATCTGAAAGAATTGGGCGCCGATGCGGGCGCATTGGGCGCGGCCAACGCGTCCGAGCCTGAGAAAAACCCCGTCGCTGCGGTGGAGCGCTGTCGCAAGCCGGTGATTGGCGCCATCAATGGCGTGGCGATTACCGGCGGTTTTGAATTGGCGCTGGCCTGCGACATCCTGATCGCATCGGAGCGCGCGCGATTTGCCGATACGCATGCGCGCATCGGCATCATGCCGGGGTGGGGTCTGTCGCAAAAACTGTCGCGGCTGATTGGCATTTATCGCGCCAAGGAATTGTCCTTGTCGGGCAATTTTCTGGATGCGCGCACGGCAGAGGCGTGGGGCCTTGTCAATCGCGTCGTTGCGCCGGAAGCGTTGCTGTATGCGGCGAAAACGCTTGCAGGCGATATCGCCAATGCGCCGCCGCACGGCGTGCAAACCTACAAGCGCATCATCGATGAGGGCTTTGCCGCCCCGTTCGGTGATGCCTTGAAAATCGAACACCGTATTTCCAGCGCGGCCAATGCCGCCATGACGCCCGAAAAGATCGCGGAAAACCGCAGCAGCGTGATGGCCCGGGGGCGCGAACAAAAGGGCGAATGACACGCTCCAGCAAAAGGCAGGCGAGGATGAAACTCACAGCCATTGCGTTCTGTCTCGGCCTGATGGCCTGCGCGACGACAGCCCCGCCGCAAAAAACGGCGCAAGCCGCGCAAGATCGCCTCGCGGCTTTGCTGCCTGGTGTGTATCAATCAAGCCCCACCGAAGGCGCACGCGCCGGTCGCGCGATTTACCAAACGATTGTCGCCGTCGCGCCGCCCGAGGGCTTTGCCCATGCGCTGTTTTCAGAGATGCGCCACGATGGGCCCAATGGCGATATCTACCGCCAATCGGTGTTTCTGTTCGCCGCGTCCGATGCGGGCGACGCCTTGATTATGACCGCGCGCGGCGTGGCCGACGCCAGCGCCGCGCGCACGCTTCTCACCGACGCCAACGCTTTGCGCAGCGGCGCGGTGGTGTTGACGCCGGGCATCGGCGAGGGGTGCGACATGGTGTGGCGCGCCGACAGGGACGGATTTCTCGGCCGCATCGATCCGGCGCGGTGTGAAATCACCGGCCGCCGCGGCGATCGCCGTCGCATCGAAAGCGTGATGCGCATCAGCCCGATGGCGATCGAACACGCCGAATATGGCTATGACCTGGAGGGCAAACTGCTGTTTGGCGGCCCGCCGGGGCGGCGCTTTGTGTGGCCGCGATTGGAGGGGGAGGCGGGGCGGCGCGCTTCCCGCGTCGACGGAGAAAATGAGCGCCGCTCGCGCCGCGGCCTGCATGAGCGGCTGCGCGAAGCGGAAGGCCGCAGCCTGGTGGCGCAGCTTGGCGAAAGGCCGTCGCGCCCTTAAAGCGTTTGCGCTGAGCGGGGTTGCTGCGTGGAGGATCGGTGGTGGCGTCCCTGCAAAGGCCTGTGCAAAGGCTTGATCTGGAGCTTGTGCGGCGCGGCGTGTGTGAGACCCGTGCCAAGGCGCAAGAGGCGATTGTGGCGGGCGGTGTGCGGGTCGATGGGGTCGTTGCGCTAAAGGCTGCGCAACCGGTTTCGCCCGATGCCGACATCGCGATTGATCCGCCCCATCCTTGGGTATCGCGCGGTGGGGTGAAGCTGGCGGCGGCGCTGGAGGCGTTCGGCGTCGATCCGGCCGGCTGTGTGTGCCTGGATATCGGCAGCTCCACCGGCGGCTTCACGCATATTCTGCTGCATCGCGGCGCCGAGCATGTGACGGCGGTCGATGTGGGGCGCGATCAGATGCATGCGCGCCTGCGGGATGATCCAAGGGTGACTTTGCTCGAAGGGGTGGATGCGCGCGCGCTCGTGCCGGTCCGTTTACTGCAGCCGCCGGATCTCGTTGTGTGCGATGCGAGTTTCATCGCGCTGTCGCAGATTTTGCCAACGCCGCTGGGGCTGGCGGCGCGCGCCGCTGATGCTGTCGTGTTGATCAAGCCGCAGTTTGAAGCCGGCAAGGACGCGCCGCGCAACAAGCGCGGGCTGTTGGCGGATGACCATGCGATTGAGGTTGCCAACTCCACAGCGCGCGCGCTTGACGGACTGGAGAGGTTTCACCTCCTGGGCGTAATCGAAAGCCCGATCCGCGGCGGCGAGGGCGCTTTGGAAATGCTCGCCCATTACCGCCGCGGGTAGGGCATCAGGCCGGGCGCCAGATACCGTCTGCGCCGCGGCACATATAGATGCGATCGGAAACCTCCCGCCCGCTTGGGTCGCGGGTGATCACCTCGCCAAAGCGGCAGTTTTGCCCGCCTGACGGCCCCCCGCGCAGATCCGGAGCGCCGCCGGCATTGTATGGACGCGAGTTATAGCCCCAGCCGTCCTGGCTGTGGCCGCCGGTCTGGCCGAAATCCTGCGGGTAGGACTGGTTGTAGCCCTGGTACGGCTGCTGCGCCGGCAGCGCCTGCTGGCAGCTGGCGGAGTTATGGCCAATCGCTGCGCCAGCGCCGGCGCCGGCAAGGCCGCCCAGGATCGTGCCGGAATTGCGCGCGTTGCGCGCCGCCACTTCCCGGCCCAGCAGCGCTCCGCCAACGCCGCCAATCACCGCGCCCCAAATGGCGCGCTGTTGGCGCTCCTGTTCACAGTGGGCATCGGTGGTGTAGCCGCCGCCATGGGACTGCGCTTGCGCCTGAGGAATGCTGACAAAGGCCGATATGCTGGCGACGCCCGCCAGAATCCATGCTTGACCGCGCATAGGGCGCTCCTGTTCCTGACGACCGGGATCGGTCGAATATCTGACCATCCCACCCTGGATGAACGAGCCTGAACACGACATGAAGCGTTTTGACCGATCTCACAGGCCGCGGCCGACGCGGGCGCCGGCGCCATCGGGGCCGGCAGCGTTGGAGGCGCGCCTGACGATCACCGAGATCGGCGCCCGCGGCGATGGTTTGGCCGCCGGCGACGATGGCCCGATCTATGCCGCCTACACCCTGCCGGGCGAAACCGTGACGGCGCGGGTGCTTGGCGATCGCGCCGATATCGTGGCGATCGAAACGCCAAGCCCGGAGCGTGTCGCCCCGGTTTGCCGCCATTTCGGCCGCTGCGGTGGGTGCCAATTGCAGCATTGGGCGGGCGGGCCTTATTTGGCGTGGAAACAGCGTCAAGTGGTGCAGGCGCTGGCCCGGCGCGGCCTGGATGTGCCGGTTGACCCAATCGTGCCCGCTTTTGAGAGCGGGCGGCGGCGGGCCGCGTTTCATGGCGCGAAAGCGGGCAAGCAGATCAAGGTGGGGTTCATTGAACGCGGCGGCGCGCGGTTGGGCGCGGTGCAGGAGTGCCCCGTGCTGGCGCCGGAATTGGCCGCCGCGCTGCCGGCCTTAAGCGCGATCACGGCGCGCTTTGCGCCGGAGCGCGGCGCGCTGACGCTTGCGACATTGTGGAGCGAAACCGGGCTTGACGTGGATGTGAAGGGCGCGGCCCGCGTCAGCGCGATGGATCGCGCCGCGCTGGAAGACGCAGCCGCCATCGTCGCACAGTTTGATATTGCGCGGCTGTCGTTTGACGGGGAGCCCGCCTCGGTCTTGCGCGCGCCGCGGGTGACGATGGGACAAGCGCAGGTGTGTCCGCCGCCGGGCGCGTTTCTGCAGGCGACGGCGGAGGGCGAACGGGTGCTCGGTGCGCTGGTGGTGGATGCGCTGCAGGGTGCGCAGCGCGCGGCGGATTTGTTTTGTGGCGTGGGCACATTCGCGCTGCGCTTGGCGCCGGCGATGGAAGTGCTGGCGGTGGAGGGGGAGGCTGCGATGCTGGCGGCGTTGAAGGCGGGCGCTGATGCGGTAGGGGGGTGGCGCGGCGTCACAACAGCGCGGCGTGATTTGTTGCGCCAGCCGCTGTCGGCGTTGGAATTGAAGCGCATCGATGCGGTGGTGTTTGATCCGCCGCGGTCTGGCGCGAAGCTGCAGGCCGAACAGATCGCCCAGTCGCGCGTCGGTGCGGTGGCGGCGGTGTCGTGCGATGCGGCCACCTTTGCGCGCGACGTGCGCGTGCTGGTGGATGCGGGCTTCGCCTTGACGCGGGTGACGCCGGTTGATCAGTTTCACTACAGCCCGCATGTGGAAATCGTTGGTGTGTTGCGGCGATGAGCGATGAAGACATCCCATTCTGGAAGCGCAAAACCCTGGCTGAGATGAACAGCGTGGAATGGGAAAGCCTGTGCGATGGCTGCGGCAAGTGCTGTCTGATCGGCCTTGAAGATGAAGACACGGGCGAGATTTATCTCACGGATGTGGCGTGCAAACTGCTCGATGGCGCCACGTGTCGCTGCAGCGATTATCTCAATCGCAAACAGAAAGTGCCCGATTGTGTGCAATTAACGCCGGAGAATGTTTCCACCCTGCATTGGCTGCCGAAAACCTGTGCCTATCGATT
>JBIKVO010000336.1:0-3861 GCA_044356795.1 Caulobacterales bacterium | reverse complement strand
AGGACTGGCGCGGATCCTCCAGCGCACTGAAATGATCGAGAAAACCAACCGATCCGCACATGGGGGCCTCGCTGACGCAACGCCCCAGTGAATCACGCTTCGACCGGAAACGGACTCCCCCACCTTAGAACACAGCCCTCGCCATTAACCTAACGATTGCCCTTTGGGCAACCTGAGGGCGTTGCGGTTACAGCGAACTCAGCTTCCGCGCCTTGCCAAGCCGGTCAGTTCATGGTTGGGAGACGCCCAAACGAATCCCCCAACTTTAATGGGACAGTTTCAGCGTGGAGTTCTCCAATGAGCGCAGGTACCGGCGGTGACAATCAGCTGAGCGGCCAGGTGATGTTTTATCGCCAGCCTGAGCCCCTTTCGATCGACCGTCACCGCAATTTGGGGGCCAAGCGGATCGAGCGCCCGTTCGCGTTCCTGCTGCAGGCGCATGTGGTGCCGATTACGGTGAACGAATTTGGCGTGGCGGCGGGCTCCTATCCGGTGATCTTTGCCGGCCCGGACAAGACGCCACTGGCGGTGATGGGCGCGCGGTCTGGCGAAAATGTATTTGTGTCTCCAGCCGGCGAAGTGGACCCGGAAGCCTATCTGCCAGCCTTCGTGCGCCGCTATCCGTTTGTGTTTGCCGCCGACAATTCGGGCGAGCGTCTGGTGCTGTGCATTGACCGCGCCGCCCCGATGATCGGCGAAAACCCGGATGTGCCGCTGTTCAACGGCGACCAACCGAGCCAATACACCCAGGAAGCAATGGAATTCTGCAAGGAATTCGAACGTCATCGCCGCGCGACGGAAGAATTCTTGAAGATCGTCACGGAATACAACTTGTTTGAAAACAAGACCGTGACCCTGGCCAACCGCAATCCCGACGGCACCGAGGGCCCGGTGCAAACGATCGCGGAATTGCTGCGCCTCAAGGAAAGCGGCGCCCTTGGCCCGATTTACGCGCACATGGTGTCGCTGCTGCAGTGGCCAAAAGTGATTCAGCGGGCGATGCTGCGGTTCCAGGCGCAACAGGACGCGCAACGCCGCGCCACAACGCCGTTGGGCTGATAGCGTCAGATCAGCAAATCGGTCTACATTGGGGGTGGCGCGGCATGCGCCGTCGCCGTTTGTTTTTCGCGGCCTGCGGGATGGCTGGATGCTAGACGCTGAATTCTTCACCGCCGTGGGCTTGTTCCTGCAGCATTTGATTGTGGGCGTGGTGCTGGTGGTAGCGTTCATCACCGCCTACAGCTTTGTCACGCCCCACAAGGAAATCGCGCTGATCCGGGAGGGCAACACCGCCGCAGCGATCGGCCTCGTTGGCGCCACGATCGGCTTCACCCTACCGCTCAATCTAGTTTTCCGGGAAACGCCCGATCCGCTGCTGGCGGCGCTGTTCGGACTTGTCGCGCTTACAGCGCAGGTGATCGCGCATCTTGCGGTGCGCCTTGTGCTTCCCAACATCTCCAAAGACATCGCCGACGGCGTGATCAGCGCGGGCGTTGTGCAAGCAGGCGCTGGCGTGGTTGTGGGCATGATGTCTGCTGCCGCTTTGACTCCGTGAAGGGCGCCATCATGGGTGGAAAGCCGAAGGCCATGTCACGTTGGCGATCGCGCACGGTGGTTCTGGTGGTTTTGGGCGCAGGTGCGGCCGTGGCCGGCTGCTCCCGCGAGGCCGACAGCCAGAAACGCAATGGTTACGCCACCCGCGAAGCATGCCTGCGCGATTACTCGCCCGAACAGTGCCGCGAAGAACGCACCAGCAATGGCGGGATGATGATTTTTGGCCCTTGGTATATGGCCAACCGCGCCCGCGCGCTGGTGGGGGATCCGGGCCCCGGCGCCACCGCCGTCAACGGGCAGTCCCAGGCGGCCAGCACCGGCGTCCAAACAAGGCGCAGCGGCTTTGGCGCCACCGGTCGCAATGCAGGCTTCCGCGGCGGATGAAGCGCATCGCCCTGCCCCCGCGGCCGGACTGGCAGGGCCGCCTTGACGCTTTGGAGTTTACCGGATGGCGCCGGCCGGATGGCTCTTCCTATTGGGTGGAAGACGCCTGCATTGAGTTTAGTGAGGCGCAAATTGAAACGCTGCACGAGGCCGCGGCGGCCTGTGAAGCGATGATCCATGGCGCCGTCGCGCGCGCCATCACCAATCGCGCACATCTTCAGCGCCTCGGCTTGAATGAGCGGCTGATCACGCTGGCGCAACTCAGTTGGCGGCGCGGGGATCCTTCGGTGTACGGCCGGTTTGATTTTGCGTGGGACGGCGTCAATCCGCCGAAACTGTTGGAATACAATGCCGATACGCCAACTGCTCTGTACGAGGCGTCGGTGGTGCAATGGCGCTGGCTGGAGGATCGCGATCCAAACGGCGATCAATATAACGGCATCCATGAGGCGCTGATCGCGGCATGGACAAGGCTGGCGCCGTTCATCGCGCGCGGGTCTGGCGTTCTGCATCTCGCGAGCCAAATGGACGACGCCGACGACGCCGCCACTACAGCCTATATGGCGGATGTGGCGACGCAGGCCGGGATCAAAACGCGCCTGATCGACATCGCCGATGTCGGGTTGAACGGGCGCCGACTTGTCGATCTCGACGACACGCCGATAACCCATCTGTTCAAGCTGTATCCGTGGGAATGGCTGACATCCGAGGATGAGGATTTCGCCGCCGCCCTGCTGGAAACTGAGATCGGCGTGATGGAGCCGCCTTGGCGCGTGGCGGCGGCCAGCAAGGGCTTGCTGGTGGACCTGTGGGAGGCTAATCCCGGCCATCCCAATCTTTTGCACACCAGCTGGCGTGAGGCCGACATCACTGGAGACCGGGTAGGCAAGCCGATCCTGGGGCGCGAGGGCGCCAATGTGGCGCTGCGTTTTGGTACGACACGGCACGAGGCGCCAGGCAGTTTCGGCGATCAGGCGCGGGTGTGGCAGGCGCGCGCACCGATGCCGGTGTTTCACGGCGGCGCGCCGGTGTTTGGCGTATGGGTGGTGGCGGGCGAGCCGATCGGTCTCGGCATCCGGGAAGACACAGCCGCCGTCACTGGGCCGACCGCGCGCTTTATCCCGCACCGGATTGTGTGAGGGTGTGTCAATGCGCGACGAATCGGAACGTATTCCTAATCCGCCTTTACCCAGCGGCCTTGCGGGCGCCATCGCAGAACGGCTTGTTTTAGCTCGCCCCGCAGCGGCACAGGAACATCTGCACACCGCGTTCGACCATGCGGCCAGTTCCACTGCACAGCGCCAAATTGCCTTCCACTTTCAGCGGGCCGTTTTTCAGCGTTGTGACCGTCACGCCGCCCGCGCGCGCGGGCAGCATGTCGGTGGTTTTGCCGGGCGCCTCGCCGCTAGCGCCAAAGCCCACATCATTATGACTGCCGTCGCAGACCGGCTTTGTCTTGGAGGCGCCGCATCAACACAGGGTGGGGCGAAAATCAGCCTTTTCGCGTTTGATTGTCAGAATGGCTGGAAGGCGAGGCGCAGCCGTCCAAGTACTGGCTGTCCACGCTTCCTGAAACGATCGGATTGGAAAGCCTTGTCGATCACGCGACGCTGCGGTGGCGCAGTGAGCGTGACGATCAGGACCTGAAACAGGACATCGGACTGTCTTATGACCACGGGCGAGGTTGGCGCGGCTTTCACCATCACGCCGCCCTGTATCACGCCGCCCTGTATCACGCCGCCCTGTGCATCGCTGCCCTGTGCATCGCTGCCCTGTGCATCGCTGCCCTGTGCATCGCTGCCCTGTGCATCGCCGCCGACGGCTTCCTGGTCTCCGAGAGGGAGACGATTCCCCCCTCAGGACCTCGCTTCGACCTCAGACGCCCGTCGGCTGCCATGTCCGAGAACCGACGACCCCGAGGCG
>JBIKVO010000335.1:0-3864 GCA_044356795.1 Caulobacterales bacterium | reverse complement strand
GCTTCAAGGATTTGGCGATCAACACGAGACAGGCGAACAGTGCGGGCTTCAAGCTTCATTCAAAGCTTGAATCACGAGTCAGACGACATTGATAGAGGGTACTAGGCTGTGGCTGATGCGCCGCATCAAGCGTTCAACACGGAGTTTTGCCGAAGTGCCGTCAACTGCTTCCGTTAGGCGATTATCGCTTCGATTGTCTTTGCCCAGGCATCCAGCGCTGCACGCTTTTCGCGCAAATACTCATTGCGGTCATAAACTCGGCTGACCGCCGAGCCGACCAGGTGTGCGATGACGCGCTCAGCCACCTCATAGCCAACCCCGACCCGTTCACTGGTCATCATCGTGCGCCCGGTGCGGCGCAAATCGTGCGGGCCAGCGTGGGCGATGCCGGTGAGCTTGCAGGCGCGCGCCATGGCGCGGGTAAGGCGTTTGGCTTCCATCGGCGCGTCGCCGCCGCGTTCGGGAAAGGCGATGGCGCCGCCGGCGCGGGCGAAGGCGTCCTGTAAGCGCTCCAGTGCGAGGTCCGACAGGGGCACGGCGTGGGCGCGTTTGCCATTCATCCGCTCGGCCGGAATGATCCAGAGCTTCTCGCGCCAGTTGAATTCTTCGGCCCGGGCGCCGACCACTTCGCCGGCGCGTTGCAGGGTGATGCGGCAAAGTTGCAATGCGGTGGCGACGGCGGGGGAGACGCCGTTGATCGCCCGCTCGCCAGCCTTTTGGCCGGGCGCGAGTCCAAGGCCCTTGTTGGCGCGGGCCGCTTCCAGAAAGGCCCAGAGCGTGCGGATTTCGCCTTCGGTCAGCACGCGCTCGCGCGAGATTTCCGGAAACATCCGCTCAATGCCAAGCGCCGGGTTGGCTTCGATGAGATCGCGCTTCAGGGCGTAGTTCAGCACTTGGCGGATGACGGCGTGGGCGCGGTTGGCGGTAGTGTGGCCGATCTCGTCGCCGGTCTTTTCGATCAGGGCGATGATCTCGGCGCGGCGGATGTCGGCATAGCGTCGCGCGCCGAGGGGCGGCTGCAGGCGTCGACACAAGGGGTCGGCTTCATATTCCAAAGTGTTCGGCCGCAGCGTCCGGCTGCGTACTGCTGTGAGGCCGTCAACAATCGAGATATCCACAGGTGCTTTCAGCTTGTCAAAAGTCGTCGTGAAGCTGGTAGCCCGGTGGTAGCCCCGCGCCCACGCCACAATTGGCAAGCGACAAAAAACCCTTGGGAAACATGGTGGAGCCGAGGGGAATCGAACCCCTGACCTCTTGAATGCCATTCAAGCGCTCTCCCAACTGAGCTACGGCCCCGATTTCTGGCGCGCCGGATTGGGGCCCGGCGCTTCGGAAGGCGCGGAACTTAGGCTCATCGCCGCTCTGCATCAAGGGGCGATTGTCCCCGGGCGCAGACCAAATGCGCCGCCGCTCCGGCCACATTGTCAGCGACGCTGTTCCTCGTCTTCATCGGCGTCGCCGATCTCGCTCAGTTCCTCGTCAACGAATTCCTCGTCTTCCTCGAGGTCGAGGATCGGGGCTTCATCGTCCACCGGTGTTTCATCTTCCAACTCGACTTCCTCTTCCGAGAAGCCTGCGGGCAGGGCGTCTGGATTGGTCGGGTCGGCGTCTTCATCGTCGCTGAGGAGCGTCTCCTCCGCGCCTTCAGCGTCCAGCTCCGGCGTGGCCTCAACCTCTTCCTCAAAGCCTTCTTCCGCGTCGGTCTCGACGCGTTCCGTCTCTTCTTCCTCGTCGTCGCGCTCGTAATTCGGCGTCCGCACCGATTTGGCGCGGCGAATCTTCACGCTTTCTTCGTTCGGATCGAAGCTGAAGCCGCACTTAGGGCATGTCGCCGGTCGCTTTCGCAGATCGTAGAACTTAGCCCCACAGCTGGGACATGCTTGCTTCTCGCCGAGTTCCGCTTTCGCCACGGACAGGCTCCCCTGAAAATGAGCGCGCTCGCTTGCCACCATCGGCCCTCCCTGTCAAAAGCTTTGTGCTCTCGACCCCTGGGAAAGTTGCATCCATGCGCCTTGTCGCACGGCCGTTTGCGGCCAAAGCCTCCTTGTCCGCTTCGGGCCGGCCGGGTTCGTTCGGTGGCCGCATCCGACCACCCGGGGACAAATCGATTTCACATCGGGCGCTGATGTTGGGCGCGGTTGCGGCGGGCGAAACTCGAATTGAAGGGTTGCTTGAAGGCGCCGATGTGCTCAACACCGCCGCCGCCATGGCCGCATTGGGCGCCAATCTGACGCAGACCGGGGTCGGGACATGGCGCGTGGTCGGGCGCGGCGCCGACGGCCTTGTCTCGCCCGCGCGCCCGCTGGATTTTGGCAATTCCGGCACCGGGGCCCGCCTGGCCATGGGGCTGATCGCGGGCCATCCGGTGTTTGCGGTGTTCTGCGGCGATCAGAGTCTATCGGGCCGGCCGATGCGACGCATCCTTGGGCCCCTGGCGCAGATGGGCGCCGTGTTCCTGGCGCGCGACGGCGGTTTGCTGCCTGCGGCGGTGCAGGGACGGCGCCCCTTGACGGCGATCGACTATCAAAGCCCCACCGCGTCGGCGCAGATCAAATCGGCGGTCCTGCTTGCCGGGCTCAACGCCGATGGCGTGACCAGCGTGACGGAGCCTCATCCCTCGCGCGATCACAGCGAGCGCATGGGGGCAGCCTTTGGCGCAACGATCACCAGCACCGATCTGGCGGGCGGGGCGCGGCGGGTGACGGTGAGGGGCGGGGCGGCGCTGCAGGGGCAACGGGTGGTGGTTCCAGCCGATCCATCCTCGGCGGCGTTTGCGGCGGCGGCGGCGGCGCTGTTGCCGGGCGGCGATGTGCTGCTGGAGGATGTCTGTCTCAATCCGTTGCGCTTTGGCTTTTTCGAAACGCTTAAAACGATGGGCGCCGCGGTGTCGCTGCTCGACGAAGACGAGGCCGCAGGCGAACGGTTTGGCTTGGTGCGGGTGCGCCATCGCGGCGGGTTGAAGCCGGCGGCGCCGGCCGCTGAGACCATGGCGGCGATGATTGACGAGGTTCCCATCCTGGCGGCGCTGGCGGCCTTTGCTGAAGGCGTCACGGTGATCAGCGGCGCACAGGAATTGCGGGTCAAGGAAAGCGACCGTTTGGCCATGATGGCGCGCGGGCTGCGGGCCTGTGGGGTTGGCGTCGAAGAGCGGCCCGATGGATTGGTCATTGAGGGGGGCGGGCTTGGCGGCGTGCCGGGCGGCGCAGAGATCGCCACGCACGGCGACCATCGCATCGCCATGAGCTTTCTGGTGCTGGGGCTTGGCGCGAAGACCCCCGTCATCGTCGATGAGGCCGAGATGATCGCCACCAGTTTCCCTGGGTTTGCCGCCTTCATGGGCGCCCTTGGGGCTGAAATCGTCGAGGTCTGACGCGCTGCAGGCCAGCTGCCCGCGAAAACAGCCGTGCCGCACTGGTGGTCGCCCCCAGAATGGCGCCATAAGCGAACGGATGACGCCGTGTCCGGCGGCGGCGCCGCGCGATACCGCAAAAACGGCAAACGCGACGATATCTGCGGCCATAAGGGGGGAATATGATTCGATCGCGATCGGCGCGGATCGTCGCCACATTGGGGCCAGCCAGCCGCGGCAAAGTTGAAGCGCTGGCGCGCGCCGGCGCCGATGTCTTCCGGCTCAACTTCAGCCACGGGTCGCGGTCCGATCATGAAGCCAGTGCGGCGGAGGTGCGCGCCGCGGAAGCCGCCATTGGGCGCCCGTTGAGTCTGTTGGCGGATCTGCAGGGGCCAAAGCTGCGTCTTGGCGCCTTTGCCCAAGGGCAGGCGCAGCTTGTCGCGGGGCAGCGATTTCGCTTGGACTTGGATCCAACGCCCGGCGATTGCGCGCGCGCGCCGCTGTTGCACCCTGAA
>JBIKVO010000334.1:0-3872 GCA_044356795.1 Caulobacterales bacterium | reverse complement strand
GTCGCTGACGGAACTGTGCGAGCGTGTGGGCATCACGCTTGCCAATCTGTCGATCCTCAAGACAGGCAAAGCCAAGGCGATCCGCTTTTCGACGCTAAACGCCCTGTGCCGCGAGCTGCAATGCCAGCCGGGCGACATTCTGCGCTATGAGCACGCCCCCGA
Source organism: Caulobacterales bacterium (assembly GCA_044356795.1). Lineage (GTDB taxonomy): Bacteria > Pseudomonadota > Alphaproteobacteria > Caulobacterales > Aquidulcibacteraceae > JBIKVO01. The sequence continues at coordinate 3,710 of JBIKVO010000334.1, read as the reverse complement.
TGAGGACGCCGCCGACGAGGCCGAGGCCGCCCTCAAGGCCGCAGAATAGCGCGTCATGGCTACGGGGTGTGGCGGCTTGTTGTGCGCCCTTTGAACGGTTACGTCTCAACCATGAAAGCCGCATTGGCCGGCCCCGGCCGAGGAAACGCCCCATGACCCGCAACGCCCGACCTTTCGCCGCCATTGTCGCTTTGACTGGCTTGGCGTTGGCCGGCTGCCAACAGCCGACGTCGCCCAGAGCCGAAACCGCCAAGGCCGAAGCCGCCAAAGCCGAGGCAGAAAAGGCCGCGCCCGCCGCGGCGGCGCTGGGCGCCTTTTCCAAGGTCGGCACGATTACGAAGGTTGAGGACAGCGGCTATCCGATGTTCACGGTCACGGTGGATTTCGGCGGCGGCGCCGTGGGGGATTTCCTCTGGAACAATGAGGCGGCCAACCTTGTTGGCGCGCCAAACGGCGCCAGAATCGAAACGCTGACTGGCAACAGCGCGACAATCGCCTTCACCCGCCGCGAGGATATGGATGCGGTTTCAATCAAGCACAACGGCAAGGAGGTGCTCGACTGGCCGGTCGATTATGGGGTCCCGCGGCCCACGCCTGAAGTGGTGATCAAAGGCGTTCTGTCAGGCGCGGCGGACCTCACCAGCAGCGATCTGCCGGACGAGTTGAGCATCAAGGATGACGCTGGCAAGGTAACCACCTTTGAGCATTTCATCAGCGAACGCGCGCTGGTAGCGGCCAATAACAAGCCCGTGGAGATCGGGTTCCGGAAAGGCATCCGCGAGGAAATCACCACCATCACGATGACCCCTGCAGCGGCGAAGAAATAACCCCCGCCAGCGGCGCCAGGTCCGTTGACGACAACCGAACTGCAGTCGTAGCCTCTGTCTCCGAACGGGGCGAAAGACCCCCTCAGCGCATGCCGCGCTTGTGGCTTTCGCCGCCTTTCTCGCTGAAGGAGGAGCCCATGCGCGTACAGGTGACCGGCCGCCAGATTGATGTTGGCGAGGCGCTGCGCACCCGTATCACCGAGGATCTGGCGAAAGGGGTGGAAAAATATTTTAGTCGCGCCACCGAAGGCGTGGTGACAGTCGGCAAGAACGGTGTGGGCTTTGAGGCGGACTGTCTGGTGCATCTGTCATCGGGGATCAGTTTGCAGGCCCAGGGCCATGGCGGCGACGCTCATTCCGCTTTCGATGACGCGCTGGAAAAACTGGAAAAGCGGGTGCGGCGCTACAAACGGCGCCTGAAAAACCATCACGCAGACAATAAATCCCCCCTTCCCGCTGAAAGCGCCTCTGCGTATGTGCTGGCGCCATTCAGCGACGATGAGGAGGCCAGCGAGGCGTCCACCGACGCCCGCGCAAACGAACCGACCCCCCTGGTGATCGCCGAGACCAAAGCCGCCGTAAAGACCATGGCAGTGGCCACTGCCGTGATGCAGCTGGAGTTGACCGACGCCCCCGCCTTGTTGTTCCGAAATGCGGCGCACGGCGGTTTAAACGTTGTTTACAAGCGCAGTGATGGAAATATTGGCTGGATTGATCCAGAGCGCGCCATATAGCGAAACGCCCGTCGCCGAAAGGCGGGCATCGGGCTGTGGGGCGGGGGTTGGACGACCTGAGGGCAAATGGACGGCCATGACCGCAGACGCAAAATCCCCCGCTCGATTGCCCGGTGGGCCTGCTGGGCCTATCGGCGCCGCCAGAACTGCGGCCGCCGCCAACAGCGCCCAGCGCTTCCGGCCCAACCTGATCCTGCCGCGCCTGCACGCCACCTCGCGGCGGCAAGCGTTGCAGCTGCTGATCGAGGCCGCCGCTGAGCACCACCCGATCAATGCGCGCATCGCGCTGGACGCCGCTCTCCTGCGCGAGCGCCTGTCCGGCACCGGTATGGGCGAAGGCGTGGCGATCCCCCATGCGCGGGTGCCGGGGCTTGCCGCCACGGTGTCGGTGTTCGCCCGGCTGGAGCCGGCAGTAGATTTCGGCGCCATGGACGGGTTGCCGGCGGATCTTGTCGTGCTGCTGCTGACGCCGTCTGAAAACGGGGCCGACCATTTGAAGGCCCTGGCGGAGGCGTCGCGCTTCTTGCGCCGGTCTGAAACCCGCAGCGCCCTGCGTGAGGCCCGGGGGCTTGAGGGCCTGTTAACCGTGTTTGAACGCCCGCACGGCACGGACGGCGCTTAGCGGGTCTTCCGATTAAATGGATGCCGGTTTATCGTGAGAAAACGCGCTCAATCAAAAGTTTGGGCATTCCGAGTCCGATTGCAATCGGATCGAAATTTGCCAAAACCATCCGGCCCGCGATCCACGCAGGGCTTCCCGCTGTGGCCAAAGCCTTGCATGAGGGCTTTGCCGGTTCTTTTTGTGAGGGCTTTGCCTGTTCTTTTTGCCGGCGCCGCCCCGCGATGACCCCGTGAGCAGTCCGTTCTTCACCCTCCAGCGCGCCCCACGGTTCGCGGTCAAGGCCGCCCCGGCGGCGGCGGCGCGTCCGCGCTTTGCGGCTGAATTGGGCAGCCTGGTTTCCGTGCAGGCCGATGCGCGCACCCTGCTGGCGGTGGGCGCAGGCGGGGCTGGCGGCGATATTGCCGCCAACAGCGACGGCCGCATCATCATAATGGAAGGCCTGGACCGGATTCTCCATTTTGACCCCGCCGCCGGGCGCCTGCGCGCGCAGGCGGGGCTTTCGGTATTGAACGCCCTGCGCTTCCTGACCGAGCGGGGCCATTTTCTGCCGGTTACCCCGGCTTGGGGGCCAACCACCCTGGGCGGCGCGGTCGCCACCGATGTGCACGGCGCCAACCATGATGGGCAAGGCGCGTTCGGCGATTCCGTGCGCAAGCTGCGCCTGCATCGCACCGATCAACCGCCGGTGGAGCTTGCGCCCGGCGATCCAAGCGGCCTGTTTGAAGCTACGGTTGGCGGCCTTGGCCTGACCGGCGTGATCGAATGGGTTGAGTTGGAAACGCGCCCGATCCGCTCTGCGATGATGGTATGGGAGGCTGCGACCTTTGCCGATTTGGCCGACCTGTTTGCGCTTCTGCGCGAAAGCCAGGACTGGGTGTATCGTCGCGCCTGGTTGGACGCCGCCCGCGCCGGACACGGGCGGTTTGAGCGTTTTCGCCACGCCCAGGATGGACCGCTGGAAGCACGCCTTCCGCAGCCGCTGTTGCGCGCGCCAGGGCCGCTGCCGCGATTTTTTGTCAATGGCGTCACCGCAGCGTTGCTTTCCGGCATGATCGAACGCCGCGGCGCCAGCGCACGACGGCGCGATTATGCCAGCGTACTGTTTCCCTTCGAAGACGCCATCGACGGTTTCGACGCAGTGTTTGGTCGTCGCGGTGCGTTGCAATTTCAATGCGTGCTGCCGCCGAAGGAAGCCGAACGCGCGCTTGATGCGTGCCTGAAAGAGATCAAGCGCAATGATGATGCGCTGGTGCTGATCGGATTGACGCCGATGGGACCGCGGCCATCAACCGGGTTCATGAGTTTTGCCCGCGAGGGCCTTTGCCTCACCGTACGCACGCGTGATCTTGGTGAACGTAGCCGCACATTTTTCGGCAATCTGGATGCAATCGTGATGGATGCGGGCGGGCATATCAATCCCGCCATCGATGCGCGGGCTTCATTGGGCATGTTGAAGCGCGGTTACGGCCAGCTTGGCGCGTTTGAAGCACGGCTTGATCCTGCGATGCGCTCTGACTTTTGCAGGCG